>JBFHGV010000431.1:0-3930 GCA_041582955.1 Arenibacter sp. | reverse complement strand
TATAATAGGCCTGTTTTATATTGGTGGAGGATGTATTTTTCTAACCATGATACCCTACAAGGACAACGAGTTTGCAAAGTTCCTAATAATGGGAATTTTCATCCTTATTTGGGTAAACGACAGTTTTGCATATATAGTGGGAAAGAGTATAGGCCGCAATAAATTATTCCCTTCCATTTCCCCAAAGAAAACTATAGAAGGGGCAATAGGCGGTTTTGTTTTTGCCATGTGCGCTGCCTATTTCTTATCTAAATACGAAACTAATATTACGCTTGGCCAGTGGTTTATATTAGCAGCAGTAATTGTTTTAACCGGAAATTTGGGCGATCTTATAGAGTCTAAATTTAAAAGGGCAGCCGGGGTAAAAGACAGTGGAGCCATATTACCGGGACACGGTGGTATGTTAGATCGATTGGACAGTCTTGTATTTGCTGCTCCGTTTGCATATTTAACTTTAATTATTTTTTCACATGTTTCATAAGGAAGGACAGAGAATCATTATTACAACCTTTATTTTGGTTTGTTCAGTTGTTTTATTGGCCCATTTTTTTGTGGAAATACCATGGCTGAAATTTGCTCTTCAAATTAGTTCTTTGGTCATCCTAATCCTGATACTTCAGTTCTTTAGAAATCCAAAACGTAAGGTAACCAAAAGTTTTGACGAAATATTGGCCCCTGTAGACGGTAAGGTCGTAGTAATTGAAGAAGTAGAAGAAACTGAATATTTTATGGACAAACGTTTACAAGTGTCCATTTTTATGTCGCCCATAAATGTCCATGTAACCAGATACCCGGCCAGTGGTCTCATAAAATTTTCAAAGTACCATGCTGGAAAATACTTGGTAGCTTGGCATCCCAAATCCAGTGAAGAGAATGAAAGAACTACAGTAGTGGTCAACACCCCAAAATTCGGTGATATTTTATACCGCCAAATTGCCGGGGCCATGGCCCGAAGAATTGTTAATTATGCGGAAGTGGGAGAAAGTGTACAGCAAGGAGAAGATGCCGGATTTATTAAATTTGGCTCTAGAGTAGATTTGTTCTTACCTTTGGATAGTGCAATTACAGTAAAACTGCACCAAAAAGTAATAGGGGCAAAAACATGTATTGCAACCACAAGGGCACAAAAAGAAAATGAAAACTGATAAACTTAAAAAAGATTTCGTAGCAGCGGTAGACTATGTAAATGAGTATACCGACCCCCTACCCGCCGATCTTTTGCTAAAATTGTACGCTTATTTTAAAATAGCCAACCGCAATTTTAGCCATCCAGGAAGCAGAACCCCTTTAATTAATGCATTTAAGGCCAATGCTCTTATACAGGCCAAAAATGTAAGCATTGAGGAAGCCATGGAGAAGTATATAGAATTGGTAAACCATGAAGTAAAAAAGAGTAAAAAATAAACTCCTCACAAATCAAAATTCCAAAAATATTCGCCAGAAAAAAATAAGGCCATAAGTATTTCCTCTGCTCTTGAGATTACCTTAAATTAGAAATCCGTTATACTCTTTGGGCATGTAATCTTTAAGAAAGATACCTCACCTCATTGTGCATTAATCCATGTCACCAATCAATGGTAATGCACCCGTTAAAAAGGTCCGACCATTATATGGGCCCTGTGAGTCCCTGGATCCATAAGCCAAGGCATTCCTGGCGCATGGGGCTTATCGGGCAGACCAGTAGATTCTGTTGTAGCGAACGGGGTATAAATAACATATCTAAGCTTAGCATTTTGCAGTTCACCCGTCTTGGTATCATAATCTTCCTCCTTACCGTAATATACATACATCATACTAGGTACCGAGGGCATTTTTAATTGCCCCGAGGCCACTTCCTTTTCACGAATTTTCTCCCGTTCTTCACCAGAAAGACCTTTTGCAGAAAGTTCCCGACCGCGTGCCATAAACGGTTCCATTTTTTTGGAATAACAGGCCACATTGATTCCTTTCTTACTAGGGTTATCTCCAATACACACCAAATTATTGGTCCCCTTTCTCAAAACCACCAGTTCTCCCGCGCTATTATAACCATAGACCATAGCAGCATCCCTATCTTTTTCCGGAACAGGCATAACAGCTGTTTTGATCTGAATTTCTGGCGGAAGAATAACAATCTTTGTTTCTTGGGCCACTGTTGGCCACACTATAAACAACAATAAACCTAGAAATACCTTTTTCATATGTAGCTAATTTTACAATGCAATCTGTTATCATTTAAATAAAAGCAGCACCTCCATAATGGGCTAGCGTGTAGCGCCGTAGGTACAATGGGTACTTAAAGATATTAAATATGAAAGCATTTGCTCACAAAAACAACAAATATTTTGCTTCAATGTATGGAACAAATATGGGGGTAAACCCTAAATTTACAGACTTAAATTGTAAATTCATCTTAAATGAACTTAAACGAGTTTCTAAGTATCCTTAAAAAATCACCAGAGGAAATTTCCTTTAGCGACACCATTGCCATAATAGACCGCTACTACCATTTTTCACCCTCTGCCTTTACCAATGGATCTGTAACCAATAAGGCTGGCGAAAACTCCGGTTCCTGTAAAATATTTTCATTTGCCAAGCTTCACACATTGAGCAAAGAGGAAACTTTGGCCTGTTTTGGCTCATATTACAGGGAAGATGTTATGGGAAATCCAAAGGGTACGGACCATCAAAACATTCGCAATTTTATGACTGGCGGCTGGGAAGGCATTTCCTTTGAGAATGAAGCACTAAGCATAAAATAAGCGCGAGTAACGCCCTTGTTGGCCTCAGTATTCATAGATTAAAGGGATTACACCTGAATAGTTACTTAATCAATGAAGCCGCTGCCCTGTCCAAGTACAGGGTAGCATCCCGATGTGTTCTAAGTATAGAAGCAGGACAAGTTGTATTTATATCGTTATACAAGGCATTGAAAACGGCCTGAGCCTTTCTTTCATCGGGCACCACGCAACTAATGGCCCTACACCCCATTATGGCCGGAATGGTCAGGGAAAGGGCTTGTTTAGGCACATCGTTAAAGGTTGGAAACCAACCCTCCCCTAACTGTTGGTTTCTGCAGGCCTCATCCAACTCTACCACCTTCACCAATTTGGGATCGTTAAAATTAGCAACTGCGGGGTCGTTAAAGGCAATATGTCCGTTTTCACCTATACCAATGCAAGCGATATCTATGGGGTGCAAAGCAAGAGCCTTTTCGTACCTCTTTATTTCATCTTCCAAGTCTTTGGCATCCCCATTGAGGAAATATACCTTTTTGGGAGCTACCTGATCCAATATACGCTCTTTAAGGTACTTTCTAAAACTGGCAGGGTGTGAATCGGATATTCCTTTATACTCGTCCAAATGAAAAACGGTTATTTTACCCCAATCAATTTCCTTGATCTGCAACGCCTCTAAAAATGAGAACTGCGACGCACCCGTAGCCAAAATAAGATTGGCCCCTCCCCTTTCGTCTATGGCCTTTTTTAATTTTTCGGCCACATTATTGGCTGCCGCTTTCCCCATTGCCTTTGTCTCCCCATAAATTTTTATGGCTAAATTTTCAATACGAAGTGCTTTATCCATGATATGTTCTTTATATAAATTCTATTATTGCAAACCAGGTGGTAATTAGAGCAAAAAGAATTACCGCCACCAATCCCAAATTTAATTTTAACTCGGCCTTATTGCTACCCATTAGTTTGCCTTTATTTATCAGAACAAACATGGGTATGGCTACCGCTGGGAGAATACAAGCCTGAAAAGCCTGGGAAAAAACCATAAGTGCCGGGGGTCTTTCTTCCAAAAAAATGGTACCAAAAGCGAATAACAAAGCCCCAAAAATAAGTACCCTAGAGGTGGTAGAGTGAATATTTCTGGGTTTCCCTTGATAATCTGCCAATAACCAGGGAGCAATCAATACTATCGGAAAAATAGTGGACAGTCCCGCTC
>JBFHGV010000430.1:0-3950 GCA_041582955.1 Arenibacter sp. | reverse complement strand
TTTAACGATAAAAAGGTTACAGACCACCATGCCATTATACCTACAGGTGTTGAAATGAATTTGGCAGGGCCTCAACTACAGGTCTATGACAGTATTGTTAAACGGTTTATAGCTGTTTTTTATGACGATTGCGAGGTTTCCAACACCACGGTAATAGGAAAGGTCACCAACATCTCCTTTAAAACAACGGGTAAGGAAATACTAAAAAAAGGATGGCGCATTGTATTTGAGACGCCAGCCTCCAAAGAAAAAAAAGAAGCAGGTCTCTTGCCTGTTTTTGTTAAAGGGGAAAAAGGGCCTCATGAACCATCCTTCATAGAAAAACAGACCAAGCCTCCAAAACAATATACCGAAGCCACCCTATTAAGGGCTATGGAGACTGCGGGCAAACAGGTTGATGATGAAGAAATGCGCGAACTAATGAAAGAAAATGGTATAGGGAGACCTTCTACCCGAGCCAATATCATAGAAACGCTGTTTAAACGCAAGTATATTAAACGAAATAAAAAGCAGGTACTGCCAACGGTAACGGGAATTCAATTAATTGAAACTATTCAGAATGAATTGCTAAAATCGGCAGAACTCACCGGTCTATGGGAAAAACAATTGAAAGACATAGAAAAAGGATTGTACAGCCCCACCCTATTCATAAGAAATATGAAAAAAATGGTGGACGATTTGGTCTATGAAGTACGCAGTGAGACCACCCGAGCCAATATCTCCCAAACCAAGGTTGAGCAAAAAAAAGAAGTTCCAAAAACCTCTAAAAAGACAAAATCCGTCGTAGGGAAGACCTGCCCCAAATGCAAAAAGGGAAGACTTCTAAAAGGAAAATCGGCCTATGGTTGCAGCTCTTTTAAAAGCGGATGTGATTTTCTACTTCCATTCTATGTTTACGAAAAGAAAATCTCAGAAAAACAGTTCATTAGACTCCTGGAAAAAGGTTGTACGGTAAATTTAAAGGGCTTTAAGCAGGAGGGCGGCAAGGAACAGGAAGGACTTATAAGATTTAATGAGCATTATAAATTAGTTCTTGAACCCAAAAAGAAAGCCAATAACGATGCCCCCCTCCCTAGTTGTCCCAAATGCAAATTGGGCCATATTATAAAAGGTAAAACCTCCTACGGATGTAGTAACCATATGAAGGGATGTGATTTTAGGGTTTCTTTTGATGAGGTAAAAACCAAGGCTGCCAACAAACCCTTGACCAAATCCCTTGTTCTTGCTATTCTGAACGGGGACCTGTAGAGACCTTAAAACCTATTTACCGGCCTTTACGATTAGTGCATTGGCCATAAATAACTCCTGCATACGCTCCATCCGGGCATCAAACTTGGAAGAAAAAATAAGATACTGACACTTGTCCAAACTCTCCGGGATTCGGATGACATCGGAAAATGGGCTGGGTTTGACCAAAAATTCGGCATCATCTACCACAAATAGATTTAATTTCCCCAAGTTTATCCCATTAAGGTAAAAGAGCTTGCTTAACCTTTTAGGCGTAGCAATAACAATGTCTACCCCTTCAAAAATATCATTTCTTTGGGCTTCTATATTATGTTCTTCATATACGGGATATATACGCAGGTCCATACGTTTGGTAAACCTTTTAAACGTTGCTTCCAAGGACAAGGCCGCCTCCTTATCCTTAACATAGATCAATGCCCTTGGCGCCTCCTCAAAGGCGGCACAATTTAATTTTTGCAAGGTACTAATAACTATAGCGGTAGTCTTGCCCGCTCCCTTAGGGGCTATTCCAAAAATACTTGCGCCCCCTTTTATTTTAGATAGAACCCTCTTTTGGAACGGTAAAGGTTCCTTAATACCTGCTACATCCAACGCTTCTATTAACTCTTCCTGGATTTTTTTGAACCCCATGATCTAGTATTGATAATTTAAAATTTAGTTTTTGAATAGGACCAATAACAATTTCCCCTACCTACACCACAAATATACATTGGTTCACAACAATAGTTTCCATGTGATGTAGTTCTCCCCTACATTAGCAATGTAATAACGAAGTAATAATTTTTTTCATTTTCATATAGTGTTCTCGTAAAAGAGCCTTGTTTCTAAAGACAAGGCTCTTTTTAGTTTTGTTATTCTTGAAATAACAAATACCGTACTACCTTTTAAGGAATCCAACTGTTCTTGTCAAAATTGGGCTTGCGCTTTTCCAAGAAGGCATTCCTTCCCTCTTTGGCTTCTTCGGTCATATAGGCCAACCGGGTTGCCTCTCCGGCAAACACTTGCTGTCCTACCATACCATCGTCTGTTAGGTTCATGGCAAATTTTAGCATTTTAATGGAGGTAGGTGATTTTTCCAGAATTTCCTGGGCCCAACCATAGGCCGTATCTTCCAGTTCCGCGTGGGGAATCACTGCATTTACCATGCCCATTTCCAAGGCCTCTTGGGCCGAGTAATTTCTACCCAGGAAAAATATTTCCCTTGCCTTTTTTTGTCCCACCATTTTTGCCAGATAGGCCGATCCGTATCCGCCGTCAAAACTGGTTACATCGGCATCGGTCTGTTTAAATATAGCGTGTTCCTTACTGGCCAAGGTAAGGTCGCACACCACATGAAGACTATGTCCGCCACCTACTGCCCATCCCGGTACTACGGCTATGACCACTTTTGGCATAAACCTAATAAGACGCTGTACCTCTAAAATGTTTAAACGGTGCATACCATCTTCTCCTACATACCCCTTATGTCCCCTTGCCTTTTGGTCGCCCCCACTACAGAAGGAATAAACCCCGTCTTTTGTAGAAGGGCCTTCAGCGGAAAGAAGAACCACCCCAATACTGGTATCTTCCTGGGCATCATAAAATGCCTGATAGAGTTCACTGGTGGTTTTGGGCCTAAAAGCGTTTCTTACATTGGGCCTATTAAATGCTATCCGGGCAACACCCCCGCATTTTTTATAGGTAATATCTTCAAATTCCCTTACAACCTTCCAATCAATTTTTTTTTGCATTTCAAAATAGTATTAACAGTACCAAAGATAATACTCTTTGGCAAATTTGTGGTTCACATGTCCATTATGGCCCAAGCGTTCCAGAATTATGTTTTATTGTTTTTGGCAGTGATCCATTTAGACATATATTTGGTACTCGCCATAGAATGGTGAAGTAACATGCTTCCGATAAAATTACCCGATCTATGTTGTTGCAGCCCTGCCCCTACTTGTTCTATTTTTTTGGACAACCTTTGTTGCAGAACCGCTTTATCATAGCAACTATTTATAATGGCCATGCCATTTTTTTGGGCTATATACCATTTCTCAGGGTTTAAGTACAATTCTACTGCGGCATGGGCAAAGTCCATTGGTTCATTGGCTATGCTTCCATTCCAATCCATGTTCAAACAAATACCCTCCGCCCCTATATGAGTGGTAATACTGGGCGTACCGAACAACATACTGTCCAACAATTTTCCCTTTATCCCGGCACCAAAGTTCAGCGGGGCCAGACTGAGTCGCGCTCTAGTGATTACTTCTTGGGCATTGACTGCATGCCCCATAACATAGAAGCCCTCTTTTGGTTTATGCATCTGCTTTATTTCCTGGGGCAAATAAGCTCCGTACACATATACATTGGTTTTGGGCAATCTTTTACGGATCAAGGGCCAGATGGCTAATTTTAAGGTTTTAATGGCATCTACATTGGGAGCATGTTTTCCATTTCCAATACAGACAAAATCTTTTTTTTGATCAAAATCCAGCCAATCATGTTGCTGCTCAACATCAATTTTATTGTACATCATAGGTAGATGTAGCAATAGTTCTTGGTCCAGTTTCAATTCCTTGGTCAATAACTCCATTTCATAAAACGAAATTATCAAACTAATATCACACCTATAGATACTGGCCACTTCCCTTTTTGTAAGGTCTTGATTTAACCAGCTCTCAATGGAGAAAGACTGCTTTTTCTTATGTGCCAACTGCCTG
>JBFHGV010000429.1:0-3951 GCA_041582955.1 Arenibacter sp. | reverse complement strand
GGTAGATTCCATCAAGGGCATTGCCCCAGCAATCGCCATTGAACAAAAGGTGAATTCCACCAATCCCAGATCTACGGTTGGGACCAGTACGGAGATCTATGACTACCTAAAATTATTGTTTGCCAGAATTGGAAAAACCTATTCGCCCCAATCTGGCCAGGAGGTAAAAAAACACAGTGTATCGGATGTGGTAGAACACATTAAATCGTACCCAGAAGGGAGCAAGCTCCTATTGCTGGCTCCCATACACATAAGCGAGGACAGGGACCCTATAAAGTCGCTCCAATTATTCTCCAAACAAGGATTTGCCAGAATCCTACATAATGGTGAGGTATTGCGAATAGATGACGACCTAAAGGATATAGGTAGACAATTTTATTTGGTAGTAGACCGTATCATTTATAAAAATGATGAAGACTTTTTCAATAGATTGGCCAATGCCATAGATACTGCTTTTTTTGAAGGAAAGGGAGAATGCATAGTGCAGGAGCTAGCTACGGACAACAAAACATATTTTAGCAATAAATTTGAATTGGACGGCATGTCGTTCCTTGAACCCAATGTGCATCTTTTCAGTTTTAACAACCCTTATGGAGCCTGCCCAAAATGTGAAGGTTATGGAGATGTAATTGGAATAGACGAGGATTTGGTGATCCCCAATACCTCCCTGTCGGTCTTTGAAAATGCCATTTTTCCTTGGCGGGGCGAAAGCATGGGTGCCTATAGGGACCAATTGGTAAATGTGGCCTACAAATTTGACTTTCCTATCCACAAGCCTTGGTATCAGCTTAGCGATAAACAAAAACAACTGGTTTGGGAGGGCAATAGTTATTTCACTGGCATAACCAGTTTTTTTGAGGCCCTGGAAGAAAAGAGTTACAAAATACAGAACAGGGTTATGCTGTCCCGTTATAGAGGGAAAACAAAATGTACGCGCTGCAAAGGAAGACGCTTAAGAAAGGAGGCCGACTATGTTAAGGTATCCGGAAAATCCATTTCCCATCTGGTGGAACTGCCCATTGAAGACCTTACAAACTTCTTTAAGGATATGGATCTTAGTCCCAATGAAAGGACCATAGCCAAGCGATTACTGATGGAAATAGAAAGTAGGCTTGGTTTTTTAAACAATGTGGGGCTAAGCTATTTAACCTTAAATAGAAAATCCAACACCTTATCCGGTGGCGAGAGTCAGCGTATTAATTTGGCTACCTCTTTGGGCAGTAGTTTGGTGGGCTCCATGTATATTCTGGACGAACCCAGTATAGGACTGCATCCAAAGGATACCGAAAACCTGATTATGGTCTTAAAATCACTACGTGATCTGGGCAATACGGTAATTGTGGTGGAACATGACGAGGACATTATGAAGGCTGCCGACGAAGTCATAGATATTGGCCCAGAGGCGGGTACCCATGGCGGTGAAGTAGTGGCCCATGGAACTTTGAAAGAGATCTTAAGATCCAAGTCGCTCACAGCTGCCTACCTCAATGGCAGCATGGAAATTGCCATACCCAAAACTAGACGCTCTTTTAAGCAATACATAGAAATAAAGGGCGCCAGAGAGAATAACCTGAAAAATTTTGATGTTACCTTCCCGCTAAACGTGCTGACCGTCATTACCGGGGTTTCCGGCAGTGGCAAGAGTACATTGGTAAAAAAACTACTATACCCCATAATGCTCAAGGAATTGGGAGGCTATGGCGAAAAAGCTGGGCAGTTCAGCGCTATGGAAGGTAAATACCAGTCCTTAAAGCATATAGAATATGTTGATCAAAACCCCATTGGGCGTTCTTCCCGCTCCAATCCCGTTACCTATATAAAAGCCTATGACGATATCCGAAATTTGTTCGCTTCCCAAAAACTGAGCAAGCTCCGTGGATATAAAGCCAAGCACTTTTCTTTTAACGTAGATGGAGGACGTTGCGAGAAATGTAAGGGAGAGGGTGAAATCACTGTAGAAATGCAGTTCATGGCCGATGTACACCTTGAATGTGAAACCTGCAAGGGAAAAAGGTTTAAAAAAGAAGTGTTGGAGGTGCATTTTGAGGATGCCAATATAGACGATATCCTTAGTATGACCATAGATGACGCGGTTGCTTTTTTTGAAAAATACAATCAGTCTAAAATAGTTAACAAACTAAAACCATTACAGGACGTTGGTTTAGGCTATGTTACCCTGGGGCAGTCTTCCTCTACTCTTTCCGGAGGAGAAGCGCAGCGAATAAAACTTGCCTCTTTTTTGGTTAAGGGCAATACTAAGGACAAGGCCCTTTTTATTTTTGATGAACCTACTACCGGACTTCATTTCCATGATATAAATAAGCTGTTAAAATCCTTTAATGCCTTGATTGCCAAAGGCCATTCCATAATTGTTATTGAGCACAATATTGATCTTATAAAATGCGCCGATTATATTATAGACCTAGGTTTAGAAGGTGGAAATAAGGGAGGTCAGCTCATTGTACAAGGAACTCCTGAAGCTGTTTCCAAGAACAAAACCTCCTATACGGCCAAATATTTAAAGGAAAAACTGCCCAGTTAACCAAGCTGAGCGCTTTACCCTGTAGTTTCTTAACCAGTTCATCGCTATGGCCATAAACTAATTAAACTATGCCCAAATCTCCTTGGGCATAGTCTTTTTTTCCTCCTTATATTATCCTTATATTCCATTTCCCATCCCTCATAATATTTTTCTTTTCCCAAAAATTTTCCTGGTTATACAAAACTAAGCCAAAGGATATAAGTTTATAAAACACTGACAACAAGATGTTTATGTTTAATGTCGAATTTTTGGCATGCTGTTTGGTATGTATTTACCGAATGTAAATAGTTACATTTTTAATTAAAACCTTATAACATGAGAAAATTTACAATTCTTATAGCAGCGTTTATATTTGGCACCTCTGCTACTATCGCCTCATCAACAGAAGATAAGGTTGCAATAACCACAACTTATAGATACGATAATTCATTTATATTTGTTGAAGAGGGTGTTACGTTTTCGGTATACCCTGATGGGGAGTTTGATTTTTACATAGATGACAGGGCTGGTATACATGCCAATGTAAATCTGGGCCGTACCAATATTACCTTTAACTCTGGATACGACTATAACCCTTATGTTCAATATGACGATTATGGAGCCGTTATCCAAGTAGAGAACATTCCAATCTATTATGATTATTATGGTCGTGTAACCCAAATTGGGGATGTAAATATCAATTATAATCGCGGTAGGGTATCAAGGGTAGGCGGACTATACGTCTATTACGATCATAGAGGGTACTTTAGTCACCATAGGGGGTTCATAAATGTCTATAACAGACATTATGTGTATAGACCGTTCCATCGCTATTTTGCGAGACCGGCATTGGGCTTTAGCTTGGTTTTCAGCAAACCTTATAGAAGATATTATACCCCTGTTAGGTACACCTACTACAGACCTTACCACCACAATACCCGTAGGGCATATGCCAATATAGGCCATCATTACAAGTACAATAAGGCCCATGAAAAAAGGAGATCGGTATATAGGAATGATAAAAGGGTTGCCGTTAGGAATAAGAACCTTAGATCTAACAGAAGCGCTACCGCTAGGTATGATGGTTTAAGAAACAATAGAGCCTTATCCAAAAATACAGCTTCCCGTTCCAACTATCAAGGCAATAAGAAAGTAAACCGAAGCGCTGCGATAAGAAACAATTCATCCGCAGCCCGCAATAACAGAACAGTTAGTAGGACCAGTAGTCTGCGTTCCAATACCAATGGAAACCGTACGGTTACACGTAATACCACAATTAAAAAGGATCCCAAGGGGAGACAACAGGATAAAACAATTTCCAGAAGCACCACAATAAGATCCAGGAATAATGGTAACGGACAGAAAACGATTAGTAGAACCACTACTGCCAGGAGCAAAAGTACTCAGGGCAATACTGTAAAAAGGTCTAG
>JBFHGV010000428.1:0-3976 GCA_041582955.1 Arenibacter sp. | reverse complement strand
CATCCAGAGGCCAATGAAATGAAAATGGCATTTGGCCTTCCGGTGGACAACCTGTCCATGATGGCCCCGGCCATGATGCTGTCGCTTTTTGATCGTCAGGGCCCAAAAACATCGCTGGTCCAAACCTTTGGTGGAGGGTATACCTATGCCGACAACCTGGGCGAAACGGCCAATAGGACTGAGAGTCTTGCCTACTTATCGGAAGCCACGGCCTCCCATATGCGGCAACATCGGGTCAAGGTACTGGCCTTGATCGCAAAGGATGTCCGGTCCGCACAGGCTATGGAAGCCTATCAGGCCTACGTAGATGCCAACGATCAATTAGAGGGCATTATAGTCACACAATACACCCCCTATGCAGCGGGAGAGGGCGAAATAATGTGGGTCACCAATAGCAAAGGGTATGACATCCCCGTTGTTACGATAAAGTATTCCCTATGGAATTTTGGGGACCATAACAATGAGCGGGAGGGTACCCCTACCTACATAGCCAACAAGCTAAATTCAGAATCCACGGACAATCCCTTTAGCCTTATTTCGGTACACGCGTGGAGCCGCTTTGCCGATATCGGGGACGCCAATGACGAACTGGCCGAAAATGCCGGAAGCGATGTCGTAGGGCCAGGGGTCGCCAAACTCAATGCCGACAAGCTTGATGAGGATTTTAAGGTGGTGAGCGTGGAAGAATTGATATGGCGCATTCGTATGCAGTACCGGCCCGAACAAACGACCAAATGGCTGGGGGAAACATTTTAAGGATCCTTACAATGGTCCCTAGAATAGGATCCCGTTGGTAGGGTGCGTGGTTTTCAATACAAAAGCTGAATCCCACACATGTAAAAATGAAGAGAAAGAAAGTTAGTTGAGTTAGTTGTTAATTTAGAGGCAAGGAATAATCGGTTCCTTGCCTCTTTTCTAAGTATAGCTTTAGGTTACATTTTGTTGTACAAGCCCCTATTAAAAAGTCTAAAGAAAAGGACGGAGCATTTTGCACACCCGTCAGGTAGCTGTTGGCCCATAGTATTACCATCTTACTAATTCAGATGAATATTTATTATGGCATAACTTAACTTTTATAATAATGCTAGGTGCACAGTTTAGATGTAATTTTACGGAGCCTGAATAGGCTCATATTTTGGTCGATGTTTTTTTAACGAGTTATATAGGAAGGGCACTCACGGCGTACAAGATCAGAAAATACAAGGGCCCTATTTTTTACTGAAAGATGAGTATATATCACAATCAGTTTCAATTTTAAATATATCCTACATAAGGATAGTTAAATTCTAATTTAAAGTAAAATGAAAAATTATAAAATAGTCACTTCGGGCGTATTTCTTTTAATTGGTTTTCTTAGCCTGGGACAGGCTATTGAATCTAACCCTTATCCATTATTAGAAAAAACAGTATTCCAAACTGCAAGCCCGTGGAAACCGTCTATAGATGTCCGGTCCGATGTGGCAATTATTTACGGAACCCATGACAATCAAAACATGACTTTTGAACAACGGGTTGACACCTGGAAGGAAAAGGGCTATAACACCCATTTCATGACCGGTATTGCCTGGGGCGGTTATCAAGACTATTTTACTGGCAAATGGGACGGTGAAAGTCATCTGGATGAAGGTCAGGTCGAGCAAAGCGGCGATACCATTTGGCATGGCCATATGGTGCCCTATTTAGTTCCCTCCAAAAATTTCACCAAATATTTGATCCAAAAGCATGTAAAAAGGGTAATCGATGCAGGCATTGATGCCATTTATATGGAAGAACCCGAATTTTGGGCAAGGGCGGGCTATAGCGAATCCTTTAGACGTGAATGGAAGAAATATTACGGGTTTGATTGGCGGCCACAGCATACATCTCCAGAAAACACTTATCTGTCGAATAAGTTAAAGTACCAATTGTACTATGATGCCCTGGATGAAGTATTCACCTTTGCCAAAAGCTATGGAAAGAGCAAAGGAATGAACGTGCGTTGTTACGTTCCTACCCATTCTTTGGTGAATTATACATCATGGAAAATTGTTAGCCCAATGGCCAGTTTGGCATCGCTAAAAAGTATGGATGGTTATATTGCCCAGGTATGGACCGGGACTGCCCGTGAACCCAATTATTACAATGGTATACAAAAAGAGCGTGTTTTTGAAAATGCCTTTTTAGAGTATGGCTCTATGGAATCAATGACCGCTCCCACTGGTCGTAAAATGTTCTTTTTGACCGACCCTATCGAGGATTGGCCGAGAGATTGGGTAGACTACAAAAAAAATTATCAGGCTACCTTTACCGCCCAATTGCTATACCCCGAAATTGCAACTTATGAAGTAATGCCATGGCCGGTCAGGATTTATGAGGGCTTATATAAAACAAGTGCAGATTCCGATAAAAAAGAAAGAATCCCCCGATTCTACTCTACCCAGATGCAAGTAATGATCAACTCATTGAACAATATGCCGCTATCTGAGAATAAAGTTTCCGGTTCGGATGGTATTAGTGTATTGATGGCCAATTCAATGATGTTTCAAAGGTTTCCGACACATAAGGAATATGAAGACCCACAATTATCCAATTTTTATGGTCTGGCCCTTCCACTTCTCAAGAGAGGTATTCCAGCAAATATTGTGCACCTAGAAAACACATCGTACCCTGAAACATGGAAGAATACCAAGATTCTTCTTATGTCCTATTCCAACATAAAACCACTTGCTCCTGAACCCCACAATTTTATCGCAGAATGGGTTAAAAATGGCGGCATCTTGGTTTACAGTGGACGAGACACAGACCCGTTTCAATCGGTACAGGAATGGTGGAATACAGGGGATTTTAATTACAATACACCTTCTGAACATTTATTCGAAAAATTGAATATTGACCCATCACCGAAAGAAGGAGAGTATTCCTACGGAAAAGGAACGGTTTACGTTATTCGCAAAGACCCCAAGGAGTTTGTACTGGAGAAATCAAATGATGAAGAACTTATTACAAAAATCAAATATTTATTTAAACAAAAAGCGAATGGCGGAACCCTGAAATTTAAAAATAATTTCTATTTGGAAAGAGGTCCTTACGATATGGTCTCTGTGATGGACGAAAGCGTCAGTGATGCACCTTACACCTTGACAGGATCCCTCATAGATCTATTTGACCCCCAGTTACCGATACTTTCAAAAAAAACAGTCTTACCTGGCGAACAGGCATTCGTTTTTAATATAGGACGTGTCAAAAACCAAATGAAACCTCAAGTCTTGGCTTCAGCTTCTCGTATCTATAACGAACGATCAAAGAAAAGGAGGTATTCGTTCACAGCAAAAAGTCCGTTGAATACTACGAATTCAATGCGTGTTCTACTGCCTTCCCAGCCTAAAGAAACGACGATTACCGACCATCTAGGAAATCAACTAGACGGCACCAAAATGGAATGGGACGAAAAAAGCAGCACCTATTGGTTGGAATTTGAAAACAATCCGGAAGGCATAGATGTACGGTTGAAATGGAGATAGCAAATATAATGCGATAGAGGCTGGTAGTTAGTAACTTATTAATTGTGTTTGATAAATCTTATCTCCATCGACCATTTTCACGATTAGGATATTGAATATTGTTACCTTGCTGTGCAAACAGTATATTCTACAACAAAATTCGTTAAGGTATCTATATCGATTATTATCACTTGCCCAGTAATAGGCTGTTATGATCCAGGGTTTAACTTGGCGTACTTTCGAGTGGAGAGGCTTAAAGTTCAATTTGACAACGCTCTCCATCTGCGTTAAAAACCACACGGCCAGCGCTGCTAGTTTTTTGTTTTATTGCAAGGCTACGAACGCTGTTCGGCCTTTCCATAAAACAAAAAACCACGCCTAATGGCGTGGTTTTGAGAGTGTCGTGATGGCAGAAGGATTCGAACCTTCGACCGCCTGCTTAGAAGACTTTGAAATGGAACTACAAATCAATGCAAAATACATCATATTGTATTGAT
>JBFHGV010000427.1:0-3983 GCA_041582955.1 Arenibacter sp. | reverse complement strand
CACAATTCCCATTTCCCTCCAGTGGAAAACAATAAACTGACCTTGTTGAAGGATGGAAAAACTACCTTCGGGTCTATTTTTGAAGCATTGGAAAATGCAAATCACCGCATTCATCTTCTCTACTATATTTTTGAGGAAGGGGAATTGGCCAATAAACTACTATTTTTATTTGAACGGAAGATATCAGAAGGTGTGCAAGTCCGAATGATATATGACGGTATTGGTAGTTTCTCCCTGAGCAAAGGGTATATAAAAAAGCTACAGGACATAGGGGTAGAGGTATATCCTTTTTTACCTTTTAAGTTTGGTAGGTTCCTTTCTTCACTTAATTATAGAAATCACAGAAAAATTATCGTAGTAGATGGAGTTGTGGCCTTTACCGGTGGTATTAATATATCTGATAAATACCTGAGAGGGGATCTAGAATTGGGGGTTTGGCATGATATGCACCTTAGATTGGATGGGGCCTCTGCTGGGCATTTAGATTATGTTTTCGCAATGGATTGGTTCTTGGTTTGCCAGAAAGCCATACCCCCGATAAGGGTGGGCCTGGGAAAAGCTAGTAAAGAGCATAATAGTGATAAGCTTGTACAGATTGTCTCCGGCGGGCCGGATGATGACTTTCCTTCTTTGGAACAAGCTTATTTTACGATTATCAACCAGGCCAATAGCTATATTTATATCACCAACCCTTATCTTATTCCCGGACGTGCTATTTTGCAAGCTCTTCAAACTGCTGCGCTTGGTGGGATAGATGTGCGAATTATGGTCTCAGGAAATACCGATAACAAAATAGTGAATTGGAGTGTACGCTCCTATTTTGAATCCATGCTAAAGGCCGGTATTAAAATTTATTTATTTCCCGACGGATTTTTGCATAGTAAGATTATAGTAAGTGATGACGCCATAGCAACAATAGGAACGGCTAATTTGGACGATCGTAGCTTTGAACAGAACTATGAGGTAAATGCCATTGTGTACGATTCACACTTTTCCCAATTGCTCCGAAAAGACTTCCTAAAAGACGCCAAGGGCAGTAGCCTGATTACTTATGAAGAGTATTTAGGCCGTCCGTTGACCCAAAAGCTAAAGGAGGGGTTTGGTAAAATATTCAGCCCATTGTTATGAGGTGAATGTTTGCTATCCCAGTTCATTCTTACAATTCCTACCTTCTTCCCAACAGTTCAAATTCTCAAAAGTAGTATCAGCTATATTGGCTAAGGCTTCCGTGGTTATAAAACCTTGATGGGGAGTAAGCAGTACATTGGGCAGCGACAATAATTTTTTTAATTGCTCATCCTGTATTCCTATTTTGGAATGGTCCTTGAAAAACACCCCTCTTTCCTTTTCGTAAACATCGGTACAATAGCCTGCTATTTTTTTACTTTCCAGGGCTATGATCAGTTCTTTGGTCTGTACGATTCCCCCCCTTGAAGTATTTATAAGAATCGCCTGCTTGTTCATTAGATCAAACAATTGCTTATTGATCATATGGTGGCTGCCTTGGGCTAAGGGTAGATGAAGGCTTATAAAATGGGCCTTCTTGCACAGATCGTTCAATGAGGTATAGGTAAGGCCATATTGCGCAATAAGATCAATATTTGGATTAATATCATAAGCCAATATCTTACACCCAAAACCATACAATATCTTGGCCATAACACTACCAATTTTCCCCGTTCCTATAAGGCCTGCCGTTTTTCCGTTCAAATTAAATCCAGTCAGGCCGTTTTGCAGGAAATTATAATCGTGAACCTGCCTGTCCGCAACAATAATTTTTCTATTAAGTGCTAAAAGTAGGGCAATGGCATGTTCAGCGATAGCATGTGGTGAATAATCGGGGGCATTGGCTACCTTGAAACCAAATCTACGGGCCATCTTTAAGTTTATATTGTTATGCCCAGCAGAACGAAGAGTGATGTAACGCACTCCCAAATCCCATAATTTTTCTAGGACAATAGATGAGGCATCGTCCCCAGAGAAAATAGAAATGGCATTATGACCTACAGCACGGACGGCCGTTTCCGGGTCCAAGGAAGTCTTGGTGTAAAATACCTTGTGCCGCTCTTGATTGGCTTTTTCCAAAAACGGGATTTCAAAGTCCTTAGCACTATAGACCAGTAACTTCATTGTTCAGATCTTTATAAAATATTAAATCTTGCTCTTCCATGGCCAGAACTACTAGCTTTACATAGTCTTTTATGGTCTTTTCAATGTTCTTGGGATCTTCAATATCAATACTGCCTCTCCAGATCATGGACCGTTCCTTGCCTTCACATATGCAATATAAGGTAGTCTCAGCATGGTAGACCGTAAATTTGTCATAATAATCCTCGTCATAGTAGATGTCCTGATGGTCTAGATAATCATCATTGAATCTACCTTGATAATTATTCCATCTGGAGATCGATTTTATAAAACTCTCCCTATCCTCGGAACCAATTATTTTGGTAAATAATATGGCGTCAAAATCCTTGTCCAAAAGACTTTGCTCCACATCATCCAATTCTTTTTCTGTTTTTTTGGCATTGGTGAAAGAAATGTCAAAAACGTCAATACTTCGCATAGATTCAACATTCCTCTTACTAAATTCTTTTTGTAATTTGGTTTCAAAATTTTGCCGAGCTTCTTCATTCGGGGTCATTCCTACAATTAAAACCTTATTGGCATGAAACAATACATAGTCTGGATTCTTCCAGTTTTCAACCAAACTAGTAGAGGAGCATGACATTTGTAGCAGGGCCAAAAGAATAAGTGCTTTTTTCATGATGCGGTTTTTTGTAGAAACTGACAATGGTGTTTTTATACTCATTAGGGTATTGATATCTAGGTTTTATTTCTTTTTATCTAGGAACCGGGTCCCATAAACTGGTATTGTAGCTGTTCAGAATGTTTGTGAAATGTAAAATTTAATAACGCCCCAAAGGGAATATCTTGGGACTAAATTAGTAGAAGTTATAGAGAATTAATATGACGTTCGTCAGTAGGTGCTTTATTCTATTTCAGGGGACGTTTTTTTAACAAACCTCCAACATAGTTAAAAACCTCGGCTTTTAAGTCCTTAAAACTATTTAGGCATTCCTTTACTTCCACCTGTAATTGATGGTTTTTCTTATAGTAATCGGAGTTGGTTTCTAAGTCTTCAATCTCTGATAAATTGCCCAAATTATTTTCATGGCGGGCAATCTGCACTTTTATATCATGATTTCTGTTATTGGCCTGCTGTAGTCTGGTATTAAAGTCGTGCAGCCGCTCAAATAGATTGGGGGTATTGTCTTTAAAAACAGAGGAACTTAACAACCTTTCAATGAAAATATATTCATCGTCCATAAACTGAAGTAGTGATTTCCATTGTTGAACCTCCCAATGTAGGTCCCCAACCGTTTTGACTTTGGACAAATTTATATTCTTAATTACCATAGTTAATGTTATATACGGCAAAATTAAGTGGAGTTTAATATATCTGCAATGACATTTGTCAGCTATGCATGTAGGCGAATTACATATTCTTCGTTTAATTTTGGTATGTCTGCCTTCCAGCCGTGTTCATCCATTATTTTAACCCTAAAAGCATCTAGGGCAGTGGGTTCCCCATGAATAAGAAATACCTTTTCGGGAATTTTTTTTATAGCACTCATCCATTGAAGTAGTTCTTTTTGGTCCGCATGGGCAGAAAGACTTTCCAGATGATAAATAGATGCTTTTACCGGATAGAATTTTCCAAATAGTTTTATTTCATGGGCACCTTCCAATAGCTGCCTTCCCCTAGTTCCCTCAGCTAGGAAGCCCACCAATAAAACAGAAGTAGACGGCTCTTCTATTAACTGTTTTAGGTAGGTAAGTACCCTCCCTCCGGATACCATACCACTTCCGGCGATCACAATTTTAGACCTGGGATCGTCTATGGTCTTCCAAGTATCGGCATAGGAAGAAATGATGTTGAAATGATTGCACATGGCATGGAATTCGTCCATGGGCAGTTT
>JBFHGV010000426.1:0-3984 GCA_041582955.1 Arenibacter sp. | reverse complement strand
GTGGAAAAAATATAGATAGTGAAGAATCTGCCTGGTGGTTACGCGAGTTTCCTATGGACTTGATCGATTGGAAAATAGACAATGACCACAGAAAAGACCTGACGAAAATAGCCCCTAATTTCCGAAGCCAGACCTATACCGAGGTGTTGCCAGGAGACGAGCGCACACTTCATTTGCACAATGGCGCGTATAGGAACAACGGCGGAAGTGATGGTAAACGGGAATATGCCCCCTATATCTATTTGTTGCCCTATTGGGCTGGCAGGTATGTGGATGCCATTAGTGCACCGCAGGCGGAATAAGAAAGGAAATAATAACAAATAAGCCAAGCACAAGGACTTTGTTCCTATGGTGCTTGGCTTAGTATTTTTAAATTATTACCTGTGGTTCTTTTCAGCTTCTGTTGGTAATTCCTATAAAAAACGAAAAGTTTAGGGATACTTTATTTAAGGGAATTTTAGTGGCCATAAATTAAATTTCTGTGGATTATAGAATTTATAGAGGATATTGTTTACAATGAAAAGATTACCTTTTTTTAGCCGCCGTAAGCCATTACTGTTTACTGTGGTAGTTCTCCTGATGAATATCATATATATTGTTGCCAATCCAAACTACTTTTATTCCTTTCTAATTCATAAGACAGGAAAAAGGATCAATTATGAAGCGATTAAAATGGATCATCCCAGTGATTTTAACAATAGCAATAGTTGGCTACTTTGTAATGAAGCCAAAATTGGATGCAAAAAACCTGGACTACACATACATACCCTTGGTAAAAGGCCACATTGAGGCAGTAGTATCCAGTACAGGTACATTGGAAGCCATTAATACCGTAGAAATAGGAACCCAAATATCGGGTACCATTAAAAAAATATATGTAGACTATAACGATAAGGTCACAGCGGGGCAGCTTTTGGCAGAAATGGACTTAAACCTATTGCAGACCAACCTCATAAGTGCCCAGGCAAATTTGGCTGTGGCCCAAGCGCAATTAAATCAAGTACGTGATACCTACAATAGAAACCAGGTCTTATATGAAAAATCGGTCATATCGGAACAGGAATATAAGGATTCCCAGTATAGCTATGATCAGGCTTTAAGCGCCAAAGAGGCGTCATTGGCTGCAGTAAAGAATATCAAGGTTAGTATTGAATTTGCACATATAAAATCGCCCATTAACGGAACGGTAACGGAACGAAGTGTTGAAGAGGGCCAAACCGTAGCCGCTTCCTTTGCTACCCCAAAAATGTTCGTCATTGCTGAAGATTTATCAAAAATGCAAATCCTGGCAGATGTGGATGAAAGTGATATTGGGTATATAAGCAATGGTCTTCAAGTGCGTTTTACGGTACAGACCTATCCTGAAAAAGTGTTTAATGGGAAGGTCAGTCAGATCAGGTTACAGCCCATTCAGGTGAACAATGTTGTGAACTACCAGGTGGTCGTAGATGTTGATAACCACGAAGGTCGTTTACTTCCAGGAATGACCGCAAGTCTCGAATTTATAACCCAATCTGCCAAAGATGTTTTGCTGATCAATAATTCGGCCTTGCGTTTTAGGCCCAATGAACAAATGCTCAATGAAATAAAGCCCATCTTGGAACAAAAAGCGAAAAAGATGCTTCCGGATTCCATACAACAGAGTTTTTTAAGCGCCCTTAACAGTGAGGAACAATTTACCCCTGCCAATTTTAAGAAAAGTCTACCGGCCAATATCAATGGTTTTTTTTACAAGGATACAACAGGGAAATTGGATTTCAATTTTATTGAGACAGGAATAAAAACGGGTATGCAGTCCCAAATCATTGGATTTATGGATGGTTCTGAGCTAGGTGAACAAACAAAAGCCATCAATGGTATTAAATCAAACAAATAGGATGGTGCCCAAAAAAAAAGTCATAGAGACCAAAAAAATAAGTCGCGTATTCAAAACAGGTGATATTGAAGTACGTGCCTTAACAGACATTGATATTGTTATTGAAGAAGGGGAATTTGTGGTTATTATGGGCTCTTCGGGTTCAGGGAAATCAACCTTGCTGCATATTTTAGGCTGTTTGGACAAACCCTCTTCCGGGGAGTATTATTTGGATGGGGTGTATGTAAATTCATTGAATAAAAATCAACTTGCAGATATACGCAATCAAAAAATAGGATTCATTTTTCAAAGTTATAATTTGTTATCCCGGACCACGGCCCTTGAAAATGTAGAATTACCATTGGTTTATGATAGATCGGGTCGCTTTTCCAATTCAAGTGAAATCGCAAAAAAAGCATTGGAGCAAGTAGGTTTGGGCAATAGGATACACCATAAAACTAATGAACTTTCTGGGGGCCAACAACAACGGGTCGCTATTGCCAGGGCCTTGGTAAACAATCCGGCGCTCATCTTATCGGATGAAGCAACCGGTAATTTGGATAGCAAAGCCAGTATTGATATCGCAGATTTGTTTGTTCGCTTAAATAACGAGGGAAAAACTATTTTGATGATTACCCACGAACCTGAAATTGCCCAGTTCGCGAAAAGGATGATTTATTTAAGGGATGGCCGGGTTTTAACGGACGAGCTTATAAAAAACAGAAGTACCAAAGAGAGTGCTTTAAAAGATTTGGAGCAAACTACTTAATTGAAGGGCATGAAGCAATTATTAAAAACATTTAAGGTCGCTTTTCGGTCTATCTATAAGAACAAAACGCGAAGTTTGCTTACGGCACTCGGCATCATTATTGGTGTTGCGGCGGTAATTATGACCATTTCCGCCGGTCAGGGCGCCACACAGGAAGTACAAAGTCAGATATCGGGCTTGGGTACCAATTTATTAATGATAAGCACCAAAACGGAACACAGAGGGGGTATAGATGTAAGAATGGGCAGGCCCATAGATGAGAAAGACCTGCTTATGTTACAAAAAAATTCTGTTTGGATGCCAAAACTGTCACCATTGGTAGCAAATGGAGTAAGGGCCATTGGTCCACAGGGCAATAAATCTACCACCATTTATGGAGTTTCTTCGGATTACTTTGATATCTTAAATAGGGAAATAGTTTCAGGGGATGGTTTCACAGAGGAAGATGTGAAAACGGCCCGTAAGGTTTGTGTCATTGGTGAAACCATAAAGAAAGAACTATTTTCTAGTGCAGATCCCGTAGGACGACAAATTAGAATAGACAAAGTTCCCTTCACTATTGTTGGTATCCTAAAGGAGGAAGGCAAGGGTACAATGGGCCAGGATCAGGACGATATGCTTATTGCACCCTACACCACCATACAGAATAGGTTGTA
This sequence comes from Arenibacter sp., assembly GCA_041582955.1. Classification (GTDB taxonomy): domain Bacteria; phylum Bacteroidota; class Bacteroidia; order Flavobacteriales; family Flavobacteriaceae; genus Arenibacter. Next base: position 704 of record JBFHGV010000426.1, on the reverse strand, counting down.
CGGAAGGCGTAGGGGCTATAATATGATAATGGCCAGTGCTCTAAGCGAAGACCATATACAAGATGCGGAAGTTGAGGCCACGGAACTCTTAAGGGAAACGCACCGTATCCTGGAAGGGGAGGAGGATGATTTTGAAATTATGACCCAAGTGGAGCTTCAAGAAATAACAGGCAACGTTACAGGAATTTTGACCCTTATTTTAGGTGCTATTGCCAGTATTTCCCTTATTGTGGGAGGCATTGGTATAATGAATATTATGCTGGTTTCGGTAACTGAACGTACTCGGGAAATTGGCACCCGACTTGCCATAGGGGCTCGGGAAAGCGATATTTTGACCCAATTTTTGATAGAGGCTATTGTACTGAGTCTTGCCGGAGGTATTTTAGGGATTATGCTAGGAGTTCTGGGCAATCAAATTATTTTTAGGACTACCAATTTTTATATACCTACGGCTATGGACTCCATACTGATAGGCTTTGGTTTTTCGGTTCTGGTAGGTATTGTTTTTGGTTATTTCCCTGCTAGAAAAGCTGCCAGATTAAACCCTATTGATGCCCTGCGTTACGAGTAGGGATTTTAATGATAGGGGTATCGTCTTTACCAATGGGTAGGGAGGGGAGTTACACCTTTGTTTTCTTAATTAACCTAATTTAATCCACATGGCTTCCTAAGTTTTTTACATTCTTAGTTTTATAATTTTATAT
>JBFHGV010000425.1:0-3986 GCA_041582955.1 Arenibacter sp. | reverse complement strand
TGCCAAACTTATAATATATAAAATTAAATACCGTTTTGGAATAGTTGCTAAAGATCGAGGCATATACTTCATCCTTGCACACATGTTCTTCGTTCGTAGCTTTCAACCCTTCTTTTTTTATTTTTTTCAAAGATATTTTAAAAAAAATAAAAATTAAGGTAGGGTAATTTAAAAGTAGGTTGTTACACTAATATACGAACAAATAAAAACCAAATCGTTATGAAAAAGTTGATGTCTTATTTAATGTATGCAGGCCTATTTTTGGTGGCATTAAACTTCACTTCTTGTCAGGAAGAATTTGAGGAACTTCCAGGTGAGGATAGTCAGGAGGCTATTTCGGCAAGCTCCAGTACCGCTACTTTAATAGAGCAAACGTCTTCTAAAGACGGTTCATATGACAATATTGTGGATGGCGCCAGTTGCTTTGCCATTAACTTTCCTTATGTTGTAAATGTTAATGGGTTGGAAGTTAATATAGATGCCGTAGAAGATTTAAAATTGGTTAAGAGTCTTTTTGCCGAGGTGGAAGTAGATGATGATATTTTGGAAATAATCTTTCCAGTTACCATAACCCTGTCCGATTATACCGAAATTCAGGTGAATACCAAAGCTGAATTGCGTGAGCTTGCCCAGGAGTGCCGTGAAGGTGGGGACGATGACGATATAGAATGTATAGATTTTGTTTATCCATTGGTGGTATATTCCTTTGATCTTAACCTACAGCAGACCGGGAATGTAACCGTAAATAGCGATATGGAACTAAGACGCTATTTTAAGGAATTGGACGATGATGACTTATTGAGTTTTGATTTTCCCATAACCTTGAAGTTGTATGATGGCACCAATGTTAGCGTAAGCAATAACGCCGAATTGGCCAATGCCATTGAAACGGCCAAAGATGAATGTGATGAGGATGATGATAATGATTATCACGATGACGATTTTACCCAAGAGCGTTTAGAAGCGTATTTGGTTTCTTGTCCTTGGTTGGTGAACGAGGTGTTCAGGGCCAGTATAGATAACACCGATCAGTATTTTGACTATGTGATGAATTTTACCGAAGATGGCAAAGTGGTGATGAAAGATAGGATAGGGAATAGTCTTACAGGTACTTGGAGCACCAGGGTAAATGATTTCAGGGTGTTGTTGAAACTTGAGTTTGATGCGTTGGCCGACTTTAATTTGGAATGGTTCGTGTATGATCTGGAAAATGGTAAAATTAAACTCTATGCAGGTGAAGGAGAGCGTATTATAATGCATAAGGCCTGTGATATTGTAGATAATGCACCAGATACCCTAAGGGAGATATTGAAAGAATGTGGTTGGGTCATTAAAAAGGTGAAACTGAATGGAGAAGATGTGGACCGACTTTTAGGGTATGAATTTAATTTTCATGCAGAGGGAGTGGTTACGTTGAGTAACGAATCCAATACCTCTGAAGGGGAATGGGCTATAACAACCAATGCCCAAGGTCGCTTGGTCATGGCCATTACCATGGGCGACGAGCCAGGGGTTAGTTTTGAGTGGCTATTGTCTGATCTAAGGGATAAGCGCTTAAAGTTTAATATAGAGGATACCCAGTATGAGCTTATCTTGGAAAGGGTTTGCGATGATAATAACGATGATGATGATGTTGCCGAAATAAGGAATATTATGATGGGCGGCGAATGGCTGGTTGCTAAATATACCGAAGGAGATAAGGATGAAACCCAGAATTATGCCGCATTTACTTTTGCTTTCCAGGCCCAACTTTCCGTTAGTGTAACTACAGGGGAAACCGGACCTAGCTACCCTGGACTTTGGAGGGTTATCAGGGATAGTGAAGGAGAATTGAAATGCTATCTTAATTTTGGTTTGGCCACAGCCATGCAAGTGTTAATGGACGACTGGAAAATTGTTTCGGCAACCAATGATCGTATAGAGCTTAAGATGGTTAATGAAAACAATGTAGAAATACTGGTTTTTGAAAAGAAATAATAAATTTGCCCCAATTTTTGGAAAGGGTGGCTTCTTTGTGAAGCTGCCCTTTTTTTTTTGCTTTTATATTTTTCCTTACAAACTTCACACTTACCGCAGTTATTCTTAAATTTGCGCTTCCTGATAATACAGTAAGACTATGTTCGATAATTTAAGTGAAAAGTTAGATAAGGCGTTACATGTTCTAAAAGGGCATGGACAAATTACGGAGATTAATGTTGCGGAGACCTTAAAAGAGGTGCGAAGAGCTTTATTGGATGCGGATGTTAACTTTAAGATAGCAAAGGAATTTACCAATAGGGTTAAGGAAAAAGCACTGGGGCAGGATGTATTGACTTCCCTTCAGCCCGGTCAATTGATGGTAAAGCTGGTAAAGGATGAACTAACCCAATTAATGGGGGGTGATGCCGAAGGCATCAATCTTTCCGGAGCGCCATCGGTTATACTGATGTCTGGACTGCAAGGTTCTGGTAAAACTACCTTTTCCGGTAAATTGGCCAACTACCTTAAGACCAAGAAGACGAAAAATCCGTTGTTGGTAGCTTGTGATGTATACAGGCCAGCTGCGATAGATCAGCTTCATGTTGTTGGTGAGCAGATAGGGGTAGAAGTATTTTCGGACAGGGGAAATACAGATCCAGTGGCTATTTCAAAGGCCGGTATTGCCCATGCAAAGGCCAACGGCTTTAATGTGGTGATCATTGATACCGCTGGTAGATTGGCGGTAGATGAGCAAATGATGACCGAAATTTCCAATATCCACAAAGCTATACAACCACAGGAAACCTTGTTTGTGGTAGATTCCATGACGGGGCAGGATGCTGTTAATACGGCCAAAGCATTTAATGATGTGCTTAACTTTGATGGGGTGATACTTACCAAATTGGATGGGGACACCCGTGGTGGGGCCGCTATTTCAATAAAATCAGTAGTTGATAAGCCTATTAAGTTTATTGGTACGGGGGAAAAGATGGACGCCATAGATGTGTTTTACCCTTCCCGTATGGCCGAGCGAATCCTGGGAATGGGAGATGTTGTTTCCTTGGTAGAGCGGGCACAAGAACAGTTTGATGAAGAGGAGGCTAGGAAAATACAGAAAAAAATAGCCAAGAATAAATTTGGTTTTGACGACTTCCTTAGTCAGATCCAGCAGATTAAAAAGATGGGTAGCCTAAAAGACCTTATGGGAATGATTCCAGGGGCAGGAAAGGCGTTGAAAGGATTGGATATAGATGACGATGCGTTTAAGCATATTGAAGCTATAATACATTCCATGACCCCTGATGAGCGTTCCACACCATCAAAACTGAATGCCAGTCGTAAAAAACGTATAGCCAAAGGTAGTGGTACTAGTATTCAGGAGATAAATCAACTGTTGAAGCAATTTGATCAGATGAGTAAAATGATGAAGATGATGCAAGGTGGTGGCGGCAAGAAAATGATGCAGATGATGGGGGGCATGAAAGGAATGAGGTAATATTATTCAAGGTTCACGGGTTGGAAGTTCCAAGTTCTTAATAATAGTTGTAAAAGAAATGTCCTAATGGCAGGGGTTGAAAGGTTTGAGGATTTGGAGATATGGCAAGTGGCCAGGGCGATATGCAAACCAGTACATCAAATTTTTGAAGCGACCTTTTTAAGCAGCAATTATGCGCTACGGAATCGGATGGATAAAAGTTCTGGGTCAATTATGGATAATATTTCAGAAGGGTTCGAGCACCATGGCAATCGTGAATTCATTCAATTTTTGAGTATAGCAAAAGCATCCTGTGGACAACTACGTTCACAGCTTTATAGTGTCTTGGATAGAAATTATATAGACAGGGCTTCTTTCGACATTCTATACGAAATGGTTCTTTTGGCAAGTGAAAAATCAGTTCCTTTATTAATTATTTGTCCCGGTCAGAATACAAAGGTTCAAAATTCAACAAACAACAACCTTGAACATTAAACTTTATATGAATGGAAATTTTAGACGGTAAAAAAGTATCGAATCAGATTAAGGAGGA
>JBFHGV010000424.1:0-3990 GCA_041582955.1 Arenibacter sp. | reverse complement strand
CCAAGAAGTCGGGCGCAAGTTCGTCCGAGTATTTCCTTTCTGGACGAACCATGCCTTGGTGGCTATTGGGGTTGTCAATGGTAGCCACTACCTTTTCTACAGATACCCCCAACTTGGTTACGGATATTGTACGTACTAACGGCGTATCGGGAAACTGGGTATGGTGGGCCTTTCTTTTAACAGGTCTGCTTACCGTTTTTGTATATGCCAAACTCTGGAGGAAGTCCAACGTAAATACGGACCTTGAATTTTATGAACTTCGCTACGGGGGTAAACCTGCTAGTTTTTTAAGAAAGTTTAGGGCAGTATACCTCGGGGTGATATTTAATGTAATTACCATGTCTGCGGTTACCTTGGCCGCTATTAAGATAGGTGGTATTATGTTGGGTCTGGAACCTTGGGTGACCGTTGTAAGTGCTGGTCTAATTACCGTAACCTTTAGTGCCCTAGGTGGTTTTAAAGGTGTGGTATATACCGATTTTCTTTTGTTCTTTGTGGCCATGGGTGGTGCTATTGGAGCAGCTTACTACCTGGTTAATCTTCCAGAAGTGGGGGGGATACAGGCTTTAATGGCCAACGAGCATGTGTCCGATAAACTGGCTATTGTTCCTGATTTTAGTAATACCAGTGCTTTAATAACCTTATTTATAATACCCTTGGCGGTACAATGGTGGAGTTCTTGGTATCCCGGTGCAGAACCTGGGGGCGGGGGCTATATAGCACAGCGAATGCTGGCTGCCAAAAACGAAAACCACGCAATTGGCGCCACCTTTTTCTTTAATATAATGCACTATGCCTTGCGTCCTTGGCCATGGATATTGGTGGCCTTGGCCTCTTTGGTTGTGTATCCGGATGTGGCCAGTATACATGAGGCCTTTCCAAACGTTGCCGCAGACAAATTGGGCCATGATCTGGCGTATTCCGCCATGTTGACCAAGTTGCCCAGTGGTTTGCTGGGATTGGTACTGGCTTCTTTGATTGCGGCCTATATGAGTACTATCTCAACCCAATTAAATTGGGGTTCTTCCTATATAGTGTATGACTTTTATAAGCAACAGATCAACCCAAAGGCTACTGAAAAAAGATTGGTGGCCGTTGGTAGGATTTCTACTGTTGTCCTTATGGTGTTTAGTGCCACCTTGGCCTTGTTGCTACAGAATGCGTTGCAACTATTTGAGGTATTGCTGGTATTTGGGGCAGGAACAGGACTTATTTTTATCTTAAGATGGTTCTGGTGGCGAATTAATGCTTGGAGTGAGATAACCGCCATGTTTGCTTCAGGAATTATTTCTATAATCCTAAAATTAACGGCGGTGGGTTCCTTCTTGTTTGATGCGGAAACCGGATTGCTTCCCGATTGGTCAGAATATCCTTTTGTTGTGGTGGTGACCACTGTAATTTGGTTGGGGGCTACCTTTATGACCCAACCTGAATCCAAGACGGTTTTACAAGGCTTTTACAGAAAAATACAACCGGGAGGTCCGGGTTGGTCCAAGGTGATCAAAGATGCTGAAAATGAAAATGTGGAGATTGTGAATACTAAGGAAAAATGGAGTGTTCCTTCTGGGATAACAGCCATGATATTGGGCTGTATATTAATCTATTCCTGCATGTTTGCTACGGGCTATTGGATTTATGGCAAAACAACCAATGCCCTAATTTTAACTTTAGTAGCAGTAGTATCGGGCTTTTTATTGGCAAGGGCATGGAATAAGATGAAAGACCATATATTATAGGAGTATGGAATAGTAAGCGGTAAAAATAGTAGCCATGGATAAACAGAATAGGATAGTATCGGTAGATATCTTTAGGGGCATTACCATTGTCTTAATGATTTTGGTAAACACCCCTGGAACATGGTCTAATGTATACGCTCCCTTTCTACATGCTAAATGGCATGGGTATACCCCTACCGATCTGGTTTTTCCTTTCTTTTTGTTCATTGTAGGCTGTTCCATTGTTTTTGCCTATCAAAATAAACCTATAGACGGGAATACGTACAAGAAAATAACCATAAGGGCGCTAAAACTTATTGGGCTGGGATTGTTCTTGGGAGCTTTTACTATTCACTTTCCCTTCTTTAAGGATTTTGAGAACATTAGGTTTCCCGGGGTGCTCCAGCGCATAGGGGTAGTTTTTTTCTTTGCATCTGTTTTGTTCCTTAATTTTAATTGGAAGGTGCTTGTTGGAATTTGCGCCTTTTTATTGGTGGGCTATTGGTTGCTATTGGGATATGTTCCGGTAAACGGAATGGCTCCTACCTTTGAGCGGGCTCCTAACAATTTGGCCAACTACCTGGATGTTCAGGTGTTTGGCTCCCACAGTTACAAATCAGATTATGACCCTGAAGGATTGCTGAGTACCTTGCCATCTATTGGTACTGCCTTATTGGGTATTTTTACAGGTCTTATTTTGCGTTCCAATAGGTTGAAGAAGGAGTTTTTGCTGTTTGGTATAGGGGTTGTGTTGTTGCTCTCGGGCTATTTGTGGGATATTGTTTTTCCTATAAACAAGGCGCTTTGGAGCAGTAGCTTTGTGCTGGTAACCGCTGGCTGGGCCAATATTGTGCTGGCTCTAATCTACTATATATCCGATGTAAAGGGGATTAAGTTTGGAAGTATTTTTAGATACGCGGGCTCCAATGCCATTGTCTTGTACTTTCTTTCCAGCTTTACGGCCAAGATTATGGGAATGATCAAGGTAACGGAAGGCACTTCCTTGCACGGTTGGCTATTTAAGAGTATCTATGTTCAGGATTCCTTGCCCATGGAAACGTCTTCCTTATTATATGGTCTCACAGTGGTCTCTTTTTATGTTTTCCTAGGTTATCTTCTAAATAGGAAAAAGATTTTTATTAAGGTTTAACACTATTGTGTTGTAGGTTTTAGTGGTTTTTTTCATGCCGATGTGGACACGCCTAAGTAGGATGGCGGTACTTCATTTGCTGCTTTGATCCAAATCGTGGAATTCAATATTACGGGACAGGGATTTTTTTAATTGAAGGAAGTATGTGCGATTAAAGTTCGTCTTGGAAGAGAAGTATATTTTTTCATTGTTTTTTGTGGTTATGAGTAGGTAGGGTTTGGTGTTGGAATTAAGGATCAATTTTATGGCCTCACCGTCTTGGGTCCTAAAATGGCCTTTCTTGGTGTCCCCTAATGCAAACCCGTTGGATTTGGATTTAATTTTTGGCAATGTGTTGGTAAGGCCAATAGATTTTATATCGCTTGGCCTAAGGGTTTCCCCATATAAGCCCTGGAATTCAATTTTATTGTGGGCAATCTGGAGGTGGCTTTCTTTTAGCCCCATGGCTAGCAGGCCTATGATGAGGGCGAGAGTACCTATAAGGATATAAATGCCAATTTTATTCCATTGGTTTTGCTTTCCTGTCCAATACGTATTGCTTTTTTTTATAAAGTAGATATAGGCTATGATAGGGTATACCCCTAAAAATATTCCGCTTGCCGTTTCGCTTACCCCATAATGCAATAAGAGGCCCAGTATTAATAAGGATACCCCAAGGGCAATATGAAATTTTTTGAAATAAGGGAGGTATTTTTTTAAATCGAAATGCTTTCTTTCCTCTTTGTTCATGGTGTTGTAGCCAGATAGGAGGTATTTGGCATTGTTTTCGGTAAGCAGAAATCCAATGCCTATGAAGAGTAGGCTAATTCCCAATAAGGTGTAGAGCATCATGATAGATTATTTTGTATAAGGTAGCCGTATTGGCCTAGTCCTTAGAGTAACAATATACCAAATATGGATGCAAAGGCTGTTAATTTCTTAGCTCCAATAACCTGGATACATATTTTCCTACCACATCAAATTCTAGGTTGACCCTAGTGCCTACCCTATAGCTTTTAAATCGGGTGTGTTCAAAAGTATATGGAATGATGGCAACGCTAAAATTGTTTTTTTGGGAATCCACAACGGTTAAACTAGTGCCGTCTATAGTAATAGAGCCTTTCTCAATGGTTACATTATTTAATT
>JBFHGV010000423.1:0-3996 GCA_041582955.1 Arenibacter sp. | reverse complement strand
ATGAACAATGCTTCCAATTATGTTAAGGAAATTAGCTGGTCAGATTTTGAGGAAAACATGCTGTCCCAGCAGGATGTTGAAAAAATTGTTGTGGTAAATAAGGAGATAGCGGAAATCTATATTAAACAGGATCTACTTAGCGACCCTAAGTACAACGATAGTCCATATGGCAACCTTAGCAGTACCGGGCCCCATTTTAGAATGACTATTGGATCTGTGGATAGTTTTGAGAATAAACTACAGCTGGCACAGCAAGATTTTCCCAAGGAGGACATGGTTAACATCCTGTACCAAAACCGTACCAGCTGGGTCAATATCCTAGGTTGGCTCTTACCTTTTGGGTTAATTATCCTATTTTGGATGTTTATGCTGCGAAGAATGGGAGGTGGAGGTGGAGGTTCTGGTAGCGGTTCCTTGTTCAATTTTGGGAAGTCTACAGCCAAGCTTATGGACAAAGGCAATACCATTAGAGTCACCTTTAAGGATATTGCCGGACTAAAAGAGGCTAAGACCGAGGTCATGGAAGTGGTGGATTTTCTAAAAAACCCCGAAACCTATACCGCTCTTGGAGCCAAAATTCCCAAGGGAGTTATGTTGGCAGGCCCTCCAGGGACTGGAAAGACACTTATGGCCAGGGCCGTGGCCGGAGAGGCCCAAGTACCTTTTTTCTCCATGTCCGGGTCCGAATTTGTAGAGATGTTCGTAGGGGTAGGCGCCTCACGGGTACGTGATCTTTTTAAACGGGCCAAGGAAAAAGCACCTAGCATTATTTTTATTGATGAAATAGATGCCGTAGGGCGGTCCCGTGGAAAAGTAAATGCCTTTCAAGCGAATGACGAAAGGGAAAGCACCCTTAACCAATTGCTGACCGAGTTGGACGGATTTGGCCCCAATACCGGTGTTATAGTATTGGCCGCTACCAATAGGCCCGATGTATTGGACAAGGCCCTATTACGCCCTGGTCGATTTGACCGCCATATTTATCTGGAACTACCTACCCAAGAAGAACGCATAGCTATTTTTAAAGTACATATGAGACCTTTAAAATTGACCAAAACCGTGAATGTTGAAAATTTGGCCAAAATGAGCCCAGGTTTCTCAGGGGCCGATATTGCCAACCTTTGTAACGAGGCGGCACTTATTGCAGCACGTAAGAAAAAAACACAGGTAGGACATGTAGATTTTATGGAGGCCAGGGATAGGGTTATTGGGGGTATAGAAAGAAAAAGCAAGATCATCTCCCCAAAGGAGAAGAATATCGTAGCACACCATGAAGCCGGGCATGCCGTTGTAAGCTGGTACCTGGAAAATGTAGATTCCCTGGTAAAGGTATCTATCATTCCCCGAGGCAAATCCCTAGGTTCTGCCTGGTACCTACCTGAGGAAAGACAAATAGTGACCAAATCCCAATTCATGGACAAAATTTGTGCCTCTTTGGGCGGGCGTGCGGCCGAGGAAATTATTTTCAAGGAGGCCTCCTCCGGAGCTTTGGACGACCTGGAAAAGGTAACCAAACAGGCCTATACCATGGTAGCCTATTACGGCCTGGACGAGGTAATAGGGCCTATTAGCTATTATGACTCTACAGGGCAAAATGACCGCCTAATAGGAAAGCCCTATAGTGAAGACATGGCAAGGAAAATAGATAAGGAAGTACAGGCCTTGGTCACCGTTGCCTATGAAAAAACCAAAAACATTTTACTGGATCACAAGGACCAATTGGAAAATTTAGCTCAATTACTATTACAAAAAGAGGTGGTAGACATAAAGGATCTGGAAAATATATTGGGCAAAAGAGGACTGGCACTTCTGGATAAAAGCCCGGAAAAAATAGAATAACAAACGCCAACTGGCCAAATAATGGACGTAATGCCATGCAATGGCACTTTTACCTATAGGTTCCCAAAGCTGTAATACCTGTAAACTCCTTCTCCCATAGTTAATATCCGCTCAAATTTTTTACAGTTGCAATCAATGTACAAGCCTTTTTGAATTAGGTTCTCAAATTGACTTAGGGAGGGTGACACATGAGTCCGACTAAGTATACGGTCGTTTTCCCATTGTGGTCTTTTAATGTCTATGGAATCCAATTTTAATAGCGCATTGGCCCTTTCTGCCTGGGCAATGGAAAGTAAGCCATTTCTTTTGATGCTGAGGATACCTACTGTCCATGAATCAACATTTAGTTTTGTATTTAAGAGCAGGTGACCTTTATATGACCTTAGCAGGTTTTGTGGTGCATCTATTGTAAACATGGTGTCCTTTAGTATTACCCTACATAGAATGGTATCCTTGTTCATACTAACGGGAAAATGAAGCGACCTGTCCTTTACCATTAAACTACCATTTTCTATATGAAAATTTGGACAAGTCCTTATTTCATCCATGGTAGTTTTTATCAAAAACTCTTTCCTTTTTACCAGAGACCGGTCGTCTATATACACTAGGGCGCTATCTAGCTGACACCAAAATACACCTCTGTATTCCACGGGTATAATAACTAACGATCTTCCATCAACAGGCTGAGGTTCGGCAAATGCAACCGGTGGTTGACAAGAAGAAAACATAACCACCCATAAAAGAACACATAATAATTTTGCATAGCACATTCTATAAGGATTAGGTTAATAAAAAGTACCACTTAACTAGGTAGTTTAAAGCTATAGGTTATTCCCCTTTTATAAAATGACCTACATCAGTTTATACTATGCCAAGTACACCATTATAGCCCTGCCAATACTCACTTTTGGTCTGGCGCATACAACCTTCTAGCCCCTATTCCCTTTCTAGTTTAATTTTTTGTAGTCCCTGCACGCTGATTCAACGGTTAACCCATGATTCTTCCGTCCTCCATCTGTATAATCCGGTCCGTGCGCTTGGCAAAATCCTCGTCGTGTGTTACCACAAGAAGGGACAGCCCCTCTTCTTCCTTTAATCGCTTAAAAATGCCAAAAACATTCTCCGAGTTATGGCTATCCAGGTTTCCCGTGGGCTCATCTCCCATTAAAATACTGGGATTATTTATCAATGCCCTGGCAATGGCTACCCGTTGCTTTTCCCCTCCCGAAATTCTTGAGGCCCGTTGGTGGGCCAATCTATCAATGTTCAACATTTTTAGCTTTTCCATGGCATCATGCTCAATTTCCGCATGGGATTTCTTAGCCAGTTTTTTGGCGGGCAACATCACATTTTCCAATACGCTGAACTCGGAAAGTAGATAGTGGAACTGAAATACAAAACCAATATGCTCGTTCCGAATTCTGGAAAGTTCCTGAGATTTTTGTCCGGTAACCAATTTATTGTTCAGGTATAGTTTACCACTATAATCCGTATCCATAGTAGAGAGAATGTATAGCAAGGTAGACTTCCCAGACCCCGATTTCCCCATAATGGAAGCAAACTCCCCTTTCTTCACCCCTAAGGATATATCCTTGAGTACATGGAACTGCACAGGCTTTTTAAAGTATTTGTTGATGTTTTTGGTCTCTAAAACTAATTCCATAAGCTTTTATTAAGTACCGCGAATAATCCGTACAGGATCTATACGTCTCGCTTTGCTCGCTGGCAACCAACCCGCCACAAATGTGGAAAGCAGGGCAAAACTAATCCCAATAACATAATACCAAATATTGTAATTTATAGGATAGGTTGTTATAGTGGGCAGGGCCTGGGTCTCAAAGGCAACATTATCTATCATCGTAGAAAGCACATACCCTACAATTAACCCCAATATGCCTCCAACTGCTCCAATTATCATCGCTTGGCTCATAAATATCAGCTGCACGTCCCTTCCTGAGAATCCGGTAGCCTTCAGGATGGCAATATCCTTCATCTTTTCATAAATAAGCATGTTCAGAATATTATATATACCAAATCCGGCAACAATCAATAGGGTTATGGACACCGCATAGGTAATTAGGTTGCGGATATAGGAACCGGTATCGAACTGGGCATTGGCCTCATTGATATCAGTAGCCGTTACATTAAACTGTTTAT
>JBFHGV010000422.1:0-3998 GCA_041582955.1 Arenibacter sp. | reverse complement strand
TTTTTCCGGGGAAGGCGCCATTATAGAATGGGATATTAACGTGCTAATAGCAAAAAACCTGGGTATTCCTGCGGTCATAATCGCCAATGGAATGGCCAAGCCTCTAAAAGAACTGGTAGGTAACCTATATCTGGCCTATGATTCCTTTTCAGAAAAAGGAGTAGAAGTATTACTGGCCGTTGCCAACAAGGTACAACCAGAGAATCTAGATCTTGTGGTCTCCGGACTAAAGAAGAAATTACCCAAAAAGGTACTAATAGGAGCCATTCCCCAAAACGCAGTTTTAGGTAGTCCCACTATACAGGAAATTACTGCAGAGCTTTCTGGAAAAGTACTTTTTGGAGCAGACTTCCTAAACAATCAGGTTGGCGGATTTAGTGTGGGCGCCATGCAGCTACGTAACTATCTGAACCATTTAAAAAAAGACAATCTGGTTATTACCCCCGGAGACCGGGCAGATATCATATTAGGCGCCTTGCAAGCCAATATATCTACCAATTACCCCAATCTTTCCGGTATAGTCCTTACGGGTGGATTGTTGCCCGAGGAATCGATCATAAAACTAATAGAGGGGCTTTCCGATATCATCCCGATCATCTCTGTTGCGGACGGTACTTTTTCCGTGACCAATCGCATAGGTACTATTAAACCCAAAATCTATGCCGATAATAAAGAAAAAATAATTACGTCTATTCAGGAATTTGAAAAGCATGTCCCCATCAATGAATTGGCAGAACGGCTAATAACCTTCCAAGCCGAAGGAATTACCCCTAGAATGTTCCAGTACAATTTATTGAAAAGGGCAAAATCGACAAAAAAACATATTGTACTTCCAGAAGGAAGCGACCAACGTATCCTCATGGCAGCTAAGAAACTCTTGGACCTGAATGCAGTACGAATTACCTTGCTTGGCGATCCAAAATTGATAAGGGCCAAAATTACAGAGTTGGACCTAAATTGGGACACGGCCAATCTAAATGTTATAGACCCCAAGAATTCCCCTCATTTCCTGGACTATGCCAACACTTTGTATCGGCTAAGAAAGAATAAAAATGTTAATCTCGCCATGGCCAAGGATCTTATGGAAGATGTCTCCTACTTTGGAACCATGATGGTATACAAAGGTCATGCAGATGGTATGGTATCTGGGGCCGTCCACACTACCCAGCATACCATTAGGCCAGCGCTGCAATTTATTAAGACTAGGCCAGAGGTTTCTATAGTATCCTCTGTATTCTTTATGTGCCTGCCCAACCGGGTCACCATATTTGGGGATTGCGCCATTAACCCCAATCCCACCGCAGAGCAACTGGCAGAAATTGCTATTTCCTCTGCTACAACCAGCATCGCTTTTGGAATAGTGCCAAAGATAGCCATGTTGTCCTATTCATCTGGATCCTCTGGTGTGGGGGCAGATGTGGATAAAGTACGTACGGCAACGGAAATCGTTAAAAGGAAACGGCCAGACCTTATGGTGGAAGGGCCCATACAGTATGATGCCGCTGTGGATATTAACGTAGGAAGGAGCAAACTGCCCGATTCCCAAGTGGCCGGACAAGCCAGTGTTTTTATCTTTCCAGACCTGAACACCGGTAACAATACCTACAAGGCCGTACAACGGGAAACCGGTGCACTGGCCATAGGACCAATGCTACAAGGGTTAAATAAACCCGTCAACGATTTGAGTCGAGGCTGTACGGTAGACGATATCTTTAATACTATTGTAATAACCGCGATCCAGGCACAAGATCTTTAAATCCGAAACCAATATTTATGAATATACTAATAATAAATGCCGGTAGTTCTTCCATTAAGTTCAAGTTGATTTCAATGCCTGATGAGCAGGTGCGCTGCAATGGACTAATAGAACGTATTGGCTCTGATAAGGCCGTAATCAGGTATTCATCAAAAGAAATGGAGTTGGAGGAAGAACAACACATACCTCTTCACAGGGCTGGTTTTCATAAAATGGCCAACTTGCTGTTGCATCCCAAACATGGAGTAGTAAAAAATACAGACGATATAAGGGTTGTGGCCCATAGGGTAGTACATGGCGGCAATTCCTTTTCAGATACCACCCTCATCAATGAGTCCGTAAAAGATAAAATAAAAGAACTGTCGGTTTTAGCCCCTCTGCACAACCCCCATAATTTGGAGGGTATTATTCTAGCAGAACAGACCTTCACAAAAGCCAAACAAATAAGTGTTTTTGATACGGCCTTTCACCAAACCATGCCTATTAAAGCCAAGAAATATGCCTTACCCAATGAAATGTATACCCAACACGGTATACAAGCCTACGGCTTTCATGGCACCAGCCATAAATATGTTTCTGAGAAAGCCATTGCCCATCTTAAAAGGAAGCCTTCCAAAATAATTAGTGTGCATCTGGGCAATGGATGTAGTATAACCGCCATTTTAAATGGAAAAAGTATTGATCACAGCATGGGATTTGCCCCTGCAAACGGCTTAATAATGGGGTCTAGATGTGGGGATATAGATCATTCCATTTTGTTTTATATGGTTAATGATCTGGGGTATAGTTGCAAAGATGTAAATAAGATACTTACCAGAAAAAGTGGAATGCAGGGCCTAACGGGGCATAGTGATTTGCGAGATATAGAAGCCAAGGCCATGGCAGGTAACAAGGACTGCATAATGGCTATGGAAATGAACGCCTACCGCATAAAAAAATACATAGGAGCCTATACGGCCGCCATGAATGGTCTAGATGCCCTTATTTTTACTGCCGGCATAGGTGAAAACTCCAGTTCCCTTAGAAAACTCGTGTGTACAGAAATGGAGTATTTAGGACTATGTCTGGACAACAGCAGGAATGAATTAAAATCTTCGGATATCAGGGAGATACAGACTGCCGATGCCAAGGTGAAAATTTTGGTGATCCCCACCAATGAAGAATTGGAAATAGCAAAACAAACATTTGGGTTAATATCAAAGCAATAGCTATTCAAAAGGTATAGTAAAGTAAGTTTATTCCTTTTATGCCTTATCCAAGCCCAGTTACGCACCAAATATAAATTCTATGAGGCTTCAGAGAGAAGCCATAGCCCTCCCCTAACGGCCAACCAAATTATGGAGCCGGTCTATTAGCTACTGTTTCTTTATTTTACAGGTACGAATTCCAAAGGGTACATAAAGGGGACAAAAACCCATTAAGCTGGTCAGAAAAAAGACTACCGCCAACACTACTAAAAGTATACCCCATATACCAAAGATTGTTCCTGTGTAAAAAAGCGCCACCAAAACGGCTGCGATCACAAAGCGCAAGGTGCGATCCAAATTACCCATGTTTTTTTTCATAGTATTAATATTAATTATTCAATTCCTAGACTCTTACCACTTTCAATTAGCAGGTCTTACCCCAAAGGACATAAACCAAAAATCCATTTTGCCTACTACATTACAGCTATATACCACAGCCTTAAAGTAGTGATACTTGGCTTAGTATATCTATGGAACAAAGTAAACGGAAAAGGAAAGTAACTAAAATGACTTATATCATTTTAGGGGTTACCACATTTAAATAGTTTTGTGGTTAATTAATCTGCCATGGAAAAGGAAGTTATATATATATCAAATTTACATTTTGAGGAAGAGGTGTGGCGCCGCCAGCTCTATTGTTGGCAAGACGAACTGATTTTCTTCTATAATAGACTCAGTGAAATGGCTACTAGATGGATTTCAAAAGAGGAGTTGGCCAAATTGGAATATTTTCAAAATAAATTTACCCGTCATGACGGGGTCATTGAAGACTTGCTGGAAGCCATTGAGGTCCACGAAAAAAGAATTAACGGTCAATATATTGAGGAAAGCACCAATAGCGATAACTATCTAATATCAAAACACTTGGGCTTTAGAAACAAAATGGAGTCCCAAGAAAAAATTTATACCAATCTCAAAAAAGAATTCTTCCTTTATTTTACCCAGAATCCATAAATTTTATGTTCGGCATTAAATTTCCCAAAAAACAGGACCTA
>JBFHGV010000421.1:0-4007 GCA_041582955.1 Arenibacter sp. | reverse complement strand
TACAAGGTGGGATTGGGCGTGCAAGGTGCAAATGGCCTATTGGAAGACCTAAAGGGTAAATTTAATATTTTGTCCTCGGAATATGTTGAAGAAGGGTTGCAACTAAATTTTACCGTTCAATTGCCATCCGCCGATACGGGGGCATTTTTGTCGCATTTGTCGGGGAAGGCAAATGTTAATAATTTTACAGAGACCATACCATCGGCAAACGATATATTTATTAGAACTGTTCAAACCAATAGTATTTATGAGTAAGTTGGCTCTCATCATTAAACGTGAGTATTTAGCAAAAGTTCGAAATAAATCCTTTGTTGTAATGACCTTTTTGAGCCCTATTCTTATGGTAGGTATGGTTGTTCTAATTGTTTATTTGACTAAGATCAATGATAATCAATCAAAGACTATTGGCGTATTAAATGAGAGCGATTATTTTTCCACGGATTTTCAG
This sequence comes from Arenibacter sp., assembly GCA_041582955.1. GTDB lineage: Bacteria > Bacteroidota > Bacteroidia > Flavobacteriales > Flavobacteriaceae > Arenibacter. The sequence goes on along the minus strand of JBFHGV010000421.1, from coordinate 3,559 downwards.
TCTACCGAAGGTACTTCTTTTTTGAAATTGAAGGACATTACTGTGGAGGCAGCCAAGGATTCTATTATGGGAATGGGATATTATGGACTTCTCTACATACCGGAAGGGGCTAATTTGGAAATAGTGGCCGGTAAGGCTATTTTTTATTCCAAGGATGCCCCGGGATCTACACTGCTTGAAAATTTGGAAAATGTTTTTGAAGATCGTCTGCGATTACAGTGTTTACAGGAGTTAGGGGTTTCGGTATCCGATTTTGAACGGATAGACCACCACTTTGAAATGACTACTTCTACCTTCAGCGGTGAGCGTAATTTAAAGGGGATAAATGAAATAAAGGCTTTTATAGGCGGGGCATTCGGGTATCTGATTATGATGTTTATTATCATATATGGAGGATTTGTTATGCGGAGTGTAATAGAGGAAAAAACCAGTAGAATAATTGAGGTCATTATCTCTTCCGTAAAGCCATTTCAGCTTATGCTGGGTAAAATTATTGGTACCTCCTTGGCCGGTATTACCCAATTTGTAATTTGGATTATTTCTGGCGTACTCCTATTTGGGCTGGTTATCATGGTTTTTGATATCGACCCGTCAGCTCTTAATACGGGAACGGAAAATACCCCCGGTCTGGTAGGAGGGGCAGCATATATGGCGGCCTCGGATTCGGCCATCCAGCTTTATGCCAATGAACTGTTTAAGATTCCTTGGGGTATGCTCATCTGTTTTTTTATGGTCTATTTTGTACTGGGATATCTAATTTACAGTTCCATATATGCGGCTATAGGTGCAGCGGTAGATAATGAAACAGATACCCAGCAGTTTATATTTCCAATTATTTTACCACTAATGCTGGCCATATATGTAGGTTTCTTTTCTGTTTTTAATAACCCACATGGCCCAATAGCGGTTGGCTTTTCGTTATTTCCCCTTACATCCCCCATTGTCATGTTGATGCGATTGCCCGGAGGTATTGGCGAGGGAGGGGTTCCCTATTGGGAGCTAATGGTATCTATACTACTTTTGATCATTACTTTTATGGGTATTGTGTGGTTGGCTGCAAAAATATATAGGGTGGGAATTTTGATGTACGGAAAAAAGCCATCGTATAGGGATTTGATTAAATGGCTAAAATATTAGTATGAAGCCAACAAAGTGTGCAGAAAAGGTGATCAGCGGTTCTTTGGACCTTAAAATCCGTAACGGGGCTTCGGTAGATATTGCTGTAGCTACTTTTCTCAATATTGTTGATTCCCTAAATGTTGTTTCCTGTGGTTTGCAACATGTAAGCAAATTAAAGACCACCAAACTACCTGAGCTTTATAGAAACAAGCTTGTTGGTGTTTTTGGGTATTTAAGGTATTTGTTCAATATATTGCCCGTATTGGTAATACGGCACTCTTATGGGGATCTCAAAATAAATAGCGCCATGCCCTATGGGGTAGAGACTGGATTTAGGAAACACAATAATAGTATTCCATTTCCGCAAAGAGAGGTTCATGTTTTTTTAGTCTCCAATATTTAAAAAATTTCAGGTCTTATAAGATGAGAGTACAAAAGCGAATTCATTTAAGGGGTATAGGGGTCTTATTGGGACTTTGTTTGTTCGTGAATTATAGTTACGCGCAAACTCCAGATGTTTTTAGGTTTGAGTATATGCTGATGCCGAGAAATTCGGACGAGGCAAAGTTGTCACGTATTAAATTGGTGGCCAATGTGCCCATTAAGATAGGGAAAAACGATAACATTATATTTGGAGGGGAGTATAATAGAATGGCATTTGACCTTAGGCGCAAAGAGCCGTTCAATGACGTTGTTACACGAACCTTCCATGTGGCCGATCTAAATATGGCCTATATATTGCAGTATAATGAGGATTGGCGTTTTGTAGGGGTGCTTACCCCTCGATTATCCTCTACCTTGACAAATGATATAGGAGAGGGCGATGTGTCGCTCAACGCCACTGTAGGAGCCATAAGGGACAAGCCAAAGCTAGAAAAGCCAACCCGCTTGGTTTTGGGCTTGGCATATAATTCAACCGTTGCGGTAAGGGTTCCCTTGCCCGTTATTTATTTTGAAAAGCGGTTTCACCCCAATTGGGCCTATGTGGTAGGGGCCCCTAAAAGCGGGATGAAATATTTTATTAATGATAGGCATATGCTTCAAACAGAGTTTATATTGGATGGATACTATGTAAATCTTCAGAACGCCGTAATTAGTTCGGATTCAGGTGTGGCATCCTCCATTTCTACCTCCGTGGCACTTTTTACCTTTGGTTATCAATACGCTGTGGCAAACAATATTTTCTTTTATGGTTATGCTGGGCACACCCTGTTTCAGGCAGGAGTGCTGCGTGACGATGATAGAAATAACATTTTTACATTGAACGATGAACCCAGTTTTTATTTTAGGGCTGGTTTCCGAATTGGAATTTAAATTATATTATTATGTCAAAAATACTGGTTATAGAAGACGAATCGGCCATTAGAAGGGTCTTGGTTAAAATTTTGGCTGAAGAAAATGAAAGCTATACTGTGGCCGAAGCCGAAGATGGCTTATCGGGATTGGAAGCGATAAAAAAGGACGATTTTGATCTTGTTTTATGCGATATTAAGATGCCTAAAATGGATGGGGTAGAAGTATTGGAATCTGTTATGAAAATAAAACCGGAAATTCCATTTATAATGATTTCAGGACATGGGGATTTGGATACAGCTGTCAATACCATGCGCCTTGGGGCTTTTGATTATATCTCTAAGCCACCAGATTTAAACCGCTTGCTTACTACCGTACGAAACGCCTTGGACAGAAAGGAGTTGGTGGTAGAGAATAAAAAATTAAAGAAAAAGGTAAGCAAGAATTATGAAATGATCGGGGAGAGTAAAGAAATCTCCGTAATAAAGGAAATAATAGAGAAGGTGGCACCTACAGATGCGCGTGTTCTTATTACAGGATCCAATGGAACCGGTAAGGAACTGGTGGCACATTGGATCCATGAAAAAAGTGAACGCAATAGCTTTCCTTTTATAGAAGTGAATTGTGCGGCCATACCTTCCGAATTAATAGAAAGCGAGTTGTTTGGGCATGTAAAAGGCGCATTTACCTCTGCGGTGAAAGACCGTGCAGGTAAGTTTGAAGCAGCTAACAAGGGGACTATATTTCTTGATGAGATAGGGGATATGAGTCTTTCTGCCCAAGCAAAGGTACTACGGGCCCTTCAAGAGAACAAGGTGTCCAGGGTAGGATCGGACAAAGATATTAAGGTGAACGTTAGGGTTGTTGCGGCTACCAACAAAGATCTAAAAAAGGAAATTGAGGAAGGTAGGTTCAGGGAAGATCTATACCATAGATTGGCAGTAATTTTAATAAAAGTTCCGGCCTTAAACGATAGAAGGGACGATATACCCATGCTTATTCGGCATTTTGCCAACAAAATTGCTTCTGAACAGGGTAGCGCCCCAAAGAATTTCTCAGCAAAGGCCATTGACCTGCTCAAAGGCTTTGATTGGACAGGAAATATAAGGGAATTGCGCAATGTTGTAGAGCGATTAATAATACTGGG
>JBFHGV010000420.1:0-4011 GCA_041582955.1 Arenibacter sp. | reverse complement strand
CGCCTGGGTTAATACTCCATTTATCTACCTTGTAATTCATGTTCAGGAAGGTGTAGACATTCATTTCGTCTATATTGCCAAAGGCCAACCTATCCAAAGTGGTCTGTCTGTTCAGGGTATGTGATAACTCTACTTCGTTAACATCATCATACCTAAACCCAATTCCGGTTTGGTATTGGAATTGGGCGTTATGCCGGTCCCAATGCAGGGTTTGCTCATAGCTGCTTTCTCCTCCAATGATGGTTCTATTTTCCTATTGTTTTATCTGGTCCCCATTATCGGGATCTTCAAGAAAAAAAGTAAAATTGGAATAGAGTTCAAAATCGTACTGGGATACAAAAAGTTTAGACTTTAGTCGGCTATGCGGGTCCAATTGTTTTTCGTGATCAACCAGTAGGTTAGACCTATTGGTATTACCCCCTTCGGTATCATCTATGGCCCCAAACCTACCAATAGTGCCATTGTCCACGGCGCGTTGCGGAATCTGTCCGGAGGCATCCCATTTACTTTGGAAATGCGAGGCACTTAGGTTAAGCTCGTTTCCGTCCTCATCTTTATGATTGTAACGGGCCATGATATTAAACCTGTTAAAATGCTGTGGCGACTCAAAAACACCGTCAGAAAGCATGTATTCGGAGGCAATATAGGCATTGTTGGTATCGCCTTCCAGCAATTTAAACATGCCCAATCCCCTTAAGGTATTGTATTTCCCCACTTCCATGCTCATTAAATTTTTGTCCAAAATCTTTTTGGTAGTGAGTCCTACATAGCCTGCGGTGTTAAAGTTCCCTTTATCCACGTAATAGGGCCCCTTACCAAAATCTATATGATCTATGGTTTCCGGGATAATAAAATGCATGTCCGCATATCCTTGCCCATGGGCATGGGAGACCATATTTACGGGTATTCCATCTACATTGATGGCCACATCCGTGCCATGGTCCACATCAAAGCCCCTTAAGAAAATCTGTTCTGCTTTTCCTCCCCCGGCATGCTGTCCTATCATAAGCCCAGGGACTTTCCTAAGGATTTCCTGGGCAGATTTAACCGGATCAGATTTAATGTCCACGTTTACAAAGCTGCTCATAGCATTGATGTGGGAGACCAGGACCACCTGATCCAAGGAGACCGCGGCCTCCTTTAAAACTATCTGTAAGGGAGTGCTTAAATGGTTATTGTTCAGGGTAAGCGTTTGGTTTTCATACCCAAGGCTATAGAAATGTATCTGGTCATTTATACTCACATTGGCTAGACGGAATATTCCCGAATTGTTTGTATAAGTGTAATCACCAGATTGTTTATTGTAAACCCCTACTCCGCTTAAAGGGGTATGGTCCTCCCCTATTATCTTACCTGTAATGGTATGGGCTTGGAGGAAGCTGTAAAATAATAAGCTTACTATATATATGGTATTTTTTATCATTCTTTAAAATTATAAGTCAACGGCCATAGGCCATTTTTTAATTATGGCAAAGCAGTAGCCATTGCTACCCCAACCAATGGTCTAGGTAGAAAAATTATGTAGCGGTATAACGCCACAGTAATTTGAAAACGGTTTGCTATTTACCTTGGGGGCAAAAAGATACGTTTAGCCCCCTAAAATCTATTGATATTTTAACTGGTATAGAAATGTTTTGGCGGTGGTGTCAATGGGGGAAAATCTCTTTTATAAGTGTTTCTATCCTTTAAGGAAAAATTATTGTTTTGTATACCGTAGATTGGTGTGGGCAGGTCCCCTGTTTTTGCAGCTAGGTGTTTGTCCACATCAATTTCAATTGCTGCTTTTTTGTAGGGTTCTTGTTCTGGGTAGGTATCCTGGAACATCTGGTTAAGGAATGCTATAACCTTATGATCATGTTCCTGCTCCATAACCTGTCCGGACTCCGTTTTATGGGGGTGCTGATGAGGAGCCACTAATTTATGGGGGACATGGGAGCCTGCATGATCTTCAATTTGCAATTTTGAGTGCATGGTTTCGTGCCATAGCCCACCAAGTGGCTCAGTACTGTTGTAGTGTGAATGGGTGTGTTGACTTTCTTCCTGATGTACCCAATGTGATAGCATATGTATCAGACTGGTCAGTTCATGTTTCATGGGACTCACTAGATAGCAGACAGCAATGCAGAAGGTTATGCTTTGGAACAATAACGGCTTAAAGCCTTTTTGACTTGTTTGCAATACAATAGCTGTTTGCCTAGGGGTCTAGGTTTTAATAAGCCTGCAAAATAGAAATTCTAAGTGTTGGGGATTGTTAAAAAAATGTCAAGTTTTGGTGTGCCAAGCTGATATTTAGCCTTTATGGCCATTAAAAATTTAACATTTAAACAACAATTTTATGCATGTAACGTTTTAATTAAAAATGTAATTTTATTTCACAAAAAAAGATAGATATGTCATTTTTATCACCGCAAATTGAAGCCTTGGCCAAAAGAAAAAAAGAGCAATCTCTAATTAAAAAACCTGATTCTTGTGGTATTTTTCAAGAATACGGTCATTTGGAAAAGCTTCAAAAGCCTAAAAAGGTCAAATAGGTCAACCCCTACAGTTGTGCTAATTTTTAGGGAACAGGCTACTGTCCAGTCCCGGAATAAGTTTTAGGGCATTCTTGTAGTATACTTTTTTAAGGACTTCATCAGGGAGGTCCAAGCCATACATGGCCCAAAATGCGTGGTATTTTTTGTGGTACGGAAAATATTCGTCATCAGATTCCAAAACCCTAAAATAGGTGGGGAATTCTTCGGGTTTCCAACTGTCCTTTCCAAATAGGATCCTATCCTGATACTTTACAAAAAAATTATGGGCATTTCTAGGTTGTCGTCCCAGTTCGGCAATAATAGCCCCTATACCCACATACATATTGGGCATGTTGTCCAATAAGTTTGCTAGTGTCCCTAGGTCATTGGCGTACCAGCCCATATGGGCATTGATAAATTTGGTGTTGGGGTGCTTTTTAAACATACGGTGCTGTTCTCCTATAATTTGTTCCCAGGAAGCCGGGTCGGTTTCCGATCTTTTTCTACGGGGATGAGTCTTTAGCTCCAGCCAGCGTTCATTATCGGCATTTACTTCATCCCAAAAGGGTTTAGGATCGGCAGAGTGGATCAGTACCGGAACACCCAGTTCGGCACATTTTTCCCAAATAGCACTTAAACGTGGATCGTCTACCGCCAATCGCTTTCCAGATACATCGGTATTCCTAAGTCCTAAGCTCTTGAAAACCTTAAGTCCTTTGGCCCCATTTTTTATATCGGCCTCCAATTGTGCCACGGCTTTTTCTGACCATCCCGGAGTACCCACCCCATCAAAATCTACATTGGCAAAAACGGCAAACCTATTGGGGTAGTTCTTCTTGATATTGGCCACTGCTCCCTTGAGGCGTTCACCGGAACCACCGCTTAGGTTGACCATAATGCCCATATTAAGCTTATCCATATCGGCAATGAGTAAAGAGAGGTCTTGGGTGGGCATTTGATATTGATGCCCATGAACGTCTATAAAGGGAAATTTTGCGCTCTTAACTTCCTTTCCAGGAACTTTGAGGGTAGAAACCGGATTGTATTCCTCAAAACTCATGTTTTGGGACTGCGCTTCCTTGGAAAAGCTTATAATTAAAATACAGAGATAGCCTAAATTCTTTAAAGTCATTGCATCATTATATTAGATTCTAAATTTATGTTATATAGTGGACAAGCTAAAGCATGAAGCCAAAAAAATATCCAGATTATTAGTTGTTTGGTTGTAGGGTTACAACTGTTGTTTTAGTTTTCAAAAAGGTCTAAATCCCCTTTTGGACGCCCTAAGGGGAGGATCATTGCGAGCAGGGCTACCATTATATGGGCCTAAGGTGGGAAGCTATTTGATTATGGAGAGCTCATCTCTTTGCCACTGTAGTCTCGGGAAGAAGGAGATTGCTTCTTCGCTCTAACCCCCTACCGGTAGATAGGCAGGATAGCAATGACGTTTTAGCTAAATGTTTACTGTTCACTTTTTTTCATCCGCTCGTACTCCTCT
>JBFHGV010000419.1:0-4015 GCA_041582955.1 Arenibacter sp. | reverse complement strand
TCCACAATCAGGTTTCTTAATTGTGTTTTGGATCGAACACACATCAAATTTATTATGTAACGATATTTAAGCATAACTATTGCCTTGTTTGGACTTTGCCAAAATTTGGCGCTTTTACGAGTCACTTTTTTTAAATACAAAACAATAGGTGTCCGGGAAGAGATTTAAAAATGGAAATAATAAGAAAATGCCAATTTTAGCGATCATGCCCATTACAGCCCCTTGTTGCTTGTCTTGATTTATTCTGTCAGATATTTCCGATAGGTTGATTGTTTTCATAGGAAAGGATTCTATCGGCTCAAAATTACATTCCTTGGCAAAAGACCCTAAGGTGCGTTTTGTAAAATAGCTCAAATGCGGACTGTGAAAATTAAACTGCCACATTCTATCCATTAGTGACTTTATTCCAAAATGGTAGACCAGTTTAGAGATGAAGTAGATTACTCCACTTTGTATAGGTAAGTTTACAATGAGCAGGCCTTGGTTTTTTAGGAGCTTGTAATTGGATGTCATGATGCCCCTGAGGTCTGGCAAATGTTCCAAAACATCGTTATAAGCAATAAAATCGTATTCAGCATTTTGCGGTAGGTCTTGAGGGAAAAAACCGTTGAAAACCTTAAGGCCTTCTTGTTTGTACCGCTCATTAAAACGTGTTTCCGGTTCAATGCCTTCGCAACCTATATTGTGATCCCTGCATACCTCCAAAAACCAACCGTAGCCCGGGCCTACTTCAAGCCCTTGGATATTGGTGGTGTTCATGTTCTGCTTAAGGGAATTAATGATCCGTTGAAAATTTTCCTTTCTAAGGTTTAGCAAAGCCCTTTCCCTAGTGTCTTCATTTAAATCGGATTCAAGAGATTTGTTAAACTTGGCATCGGGACAAAACTGAAAGCCACAACGGGAGCAATGGTGTACATTAAAAATAAGTTTGAATCGTAATTTGGTTTTGGGGCTACTACAAATTGGACAGGGGGTCATTTTTTAATATGGTTGGTTGGTTATTACTAGTTGTTTCAAAAAAAATGAAACAACCCTCTAGTAGATATTCATGAATAGATTATTTTGGTTGATTTTGACATCTAAAAGTAGCACTTTTGGGGAAAATTATAAAATTTTGCAAAACTTTTGTACTTATCGGTTTTACTCTTTAGCGGGACTGCCCACCTCCCATCCTAAGGAGTTTTGCCTTCAGGGCACAAAAAGCGTTTTAGTGTTGAGAAAATATGTTTTCCAACAGCTCGTCCTGCACTAAATGCGGAAGGGTAACTTTTAAGCTCGGCGACCGTTCCATTTCACGTTTAATGGCAAACAAAGCTTGTTTGTTTCTGGCCCAGCTTCTACGGGCTATGCCGTTGTTAACATCATAGGGAAGCATATTTTTTAATCTATTTTCAGCCTCTTTACTTCCGTCCAGAATCAAGCCAAAACCGCCGTTGATAACCTCGCCCCAACCTACACCGCCACCGTTGTGGATAGATACCCAGCTGGCACCTCTAAAGCTGTCCCCAATTACATTGTGTATGGCCATGTCGGCGGTAAATTGGCTTCCGTCGTAAATATTGCTTGTTTCCCTAAAGGGCGAATCGGTTCCCCCAACATCATGGTGGTCCCTTCCTAAGACGATTGGAGCTTTAACAATACCGCTTTCTACGGCTTTATTGAAAGCTTTGGCAATTTCTAGCCTTCCCTCGGCATCGGCGTATAAAATACGGGCTTGTGACCCAACCACTAAATTGTTGTCTGCAGCACGTTTTATCCATTGGATATTGTCTAGCATTTGCTGTTTAATTTCAGTTGGAGAACGGTTAAGCATCTCTTCCAATACTTTCAGCGCTATGGCGTCGGTTTTTTCTAGGTCTTCAGGGTCTCCAGAAGTACATACCCATCTAAAGGGACCAAAACCAAGGTCAAAGCACAGTGGCCCTAGTATATCCTGTACATAAGAGGGGTATGTAAAGGAGCTGCCATCTACAGATAGGATATCGGCACCTGCTCTAGCGGCTTCCAATAAAAAGGCATTGCCATAGTCAAAAAAGTAGGTCCCTTTGGCCGTATGTTTGTTAATGGCGGAAACCTGTCGCTTTAAGGAAGCCTGTACTTTTTGTTTGAATGCCTGTGGATTGGTCCTCATAAGGTGGTTGGAAGCCTCAAAAGTGAGGCCTACCGGATAATAGCCGCCAGACCATGGATTGTGCAATGAGGTTTGGTCGGAACCTAGGTGAACGGCAATATTTTCTTGATCAAATTTTTCCCATACCTCCACAATGTTACCAATATAGGCAATGGAAACTACTTCCTTTTGTTTTATAGCCTGTTTGGTGCGCAGTGCAAGTTTGTCCAAGTCGTGAATAAGTTCATTTACCCATCCTTGTTGGTGTCTTTTCTGGGCAGCTAGCTCATTTACTTCAGCACATATTGTAATGCATCCTACAATAGTTCCGGCCTTGGGCTGGGCTCCACTCATACCTCCCAACCCAGAGGTTAGGAATATTTTCCCTGCCGGGGTTTCTTCTTTTTTCAATACCTTTCTAAAGGCGTTTAAGACGGTAATGGTGGTGCCATGAACTATTCCCTGCGGGCCAATGTACATATAGGAACCGGCGGTCATTTGTCCGTATTGGGTCACTCCCAGGGCATTATACTTTTCCCAATGGTCTGGTTGGGAATAGTTGGGAATCATCATTCCGTTGGTAACCACCACCCGAGGTGCATCCTTTGAGGACGGAAATAGTCCCATGGGGTGGCCAGAATAGATATGCAAGGTTTGCTCGGATGTCATAGTAGCTAAATACTGCATGGTAAGTAGGTACTGTGCCCAATTCTGAAATACGGAACCATTGCCCCCATAAGTAATGAGCTCTTCTGGATGTTGGGCCACTATTGGATCCAAGTTGTTTTGTATCATCAACATAATACAGGCCGCTTCAGTGGTTTTTGCCGGATACTGGTCAATAGGTCGGGCATAAATAGAATAGTCAGGCTTAAAGCGGTACATATATATCCTGCCAAATGTATTGAGTTCTTCCGCAAATTCTTTAGCCAGTATAGGGTGCCAATTTTCTGGAAAATACCTCAAAGCATTTCTAATAGCTAGTTTTTTTTCTGTCAAACTAAGGATATCCTTACGTTTGGGAGCCCTATTGACATGCGGGGTAAGTTCCCTTTTTAAGGGAAGTTCTTTGGGGATACCTTGCAATATTTTGGCTTTAAAGCTATCTGTCTTCATGGTATTTCTTCTTTAAATAGCATTGTTTGTCACTAATTTTCCTTTTTTCCAGACCATACTAGGGGGTAGCATACCTTGATGGTACAGTATTTCTTTATAATCGCCTGTTGGGAATGCAATGAGATCTGCCAGCAATCCAGTTTCAATTTTGCCCCGATCGGTAAGGCCCAAAGCTGCGGCGGCCCTATAACTTATACCGGCCAGTACTTCTGCATTGGTCAGTTTTTCAAATGTGCCCAGTATAGCGGCTTGGGTAAGTAGGTTTCCCATGGGTGCCGATCCCGGATTCCAATCACTTGCAATGGCCAATGCGGCTCCGGCATCCAATAATTGGCGTGCCGGGGCAAAGTTGCAGCCCAACCCTATAGAGGCTCCGGGGAGGGCAGTGGCTACCGTATTGCTGTTTGCCAAAAGTTGAATTTCCTTTTCTGTGCTGGCCTCCAGGTGGTCTGCACTTATAGCTCCGTATTGCACAGCCACGGCACTGCCGCCTATAGAAAATTGATCGGCATGAACGGTAATATGGAATCCCATTTCTTTGGCCCTGTCAAAGTAGGGGGCAATCATGGAAGGGGAAAAGGCACCTTCTTCCAAAAAGGCATCCATTCTGGAGCTCAGGTTTTCTCTTTTTATAATGGGAAATAATTCCGAGCTAATTTCCAGAAGATAATCGTCTGCAGACCCATGGTAATCTTTTGGGAGCATATGGGCTGCCAAGCAGGTGGATATCAAATCTGCCTCACATTCCGTATTGGCCGAATCAATGGCCCTTAGCATTTTTAGTTCCTC
>JBFHGV010000418.1:0-4027 GCA_041582955.1 Arenibacter sp. | reverse complement strand
TTTTGTTTTTTTATACCATCGCTCTGTACTACTCCCAAATCTTCCCTACGCCCCAATGCATCATACAACAACTCTTGCTTAAAAGAGAAAGTAATAAGATTGTCCAACAATTGTCGCAACATTTCAGCATCCTCGGCTTGGGAGTTACCACCTCCACCCGCAGCCGATTCCTTTAAACCTTCGGCCATTTCCTTCATGTTTTTGCCCGAAGCCCGTTGCTGTGACTTTATATTTTTGGATATTGCATCCCTTTTGCCCCAATCTTCATTCATGTCCATGTCCTTGATAATTTCCTCCAAAATAGATTTAGTCTCATCCAATTTATTGGGATCAATTTTTATACCAATTGGTTTGTGTAAACTATTGTTATCCTTATGCAACTCCTTTAACTCCTTGGAAACATCATCAAAATCAGCGTTTAATTTATTCTGTTGCTTTATTAAGCTATCCCTTTTCTTTTCAAATTCCTGAGATATTAAGGCCAACTGTTCCCCGGCAATCTTTTCCAATTCAGAGGCCAACTCCTTAGTTTTTTGTTGTACATAGTAGCGTTTGGTAAGCTCTAACAACTGTTCCAAATTCCGATCGGTATTCTGACTTCGTTTACCCAACTCCTCCAAACGCCTGGCCAACTCCTCCTTATCCAACTTCTTAGTCAATTCATCTAATTCCTTCAACAATTGTTCGTTCTTTTTAGCCTCCATTTCCTGTCGCTCAAGACGTTCTTCCAGCAGTTTCCTTAACTTCTCATCTTCCTCACCCTTTTCCAAAGTAGATTTAAGCTGAGAACGGAAATTTTTCATCATATCTTCCTGTTCCCCTTGCTTCTTTAAAAATTCCTTGATCTTATTCTGTTCATTAAAATTTAAACTACTGGACTCTTTCTGTTCCTTACTCAATTCCTCAAGTCTATTCTGCTGCTTCTTAGATTCTTTGAGGCCCTTGGATAAATTAGTCAAAACTGACTTTTGAGTATCCAACAACTTGTTGTTCAGCTCTTTAGCGTTTAATAATCGAGTACTAAAAACCTGACTTTTAGCCTGTTTACCCCCATTAACACCATCATTGTCCGTAACTTCAAAATAGTACTCATAATTTTTACCTGACTGCAAATCCAAACCCGAAGGAAAAGTATAATAAAAAGTATCTAGATTACCTTTTCCCTTTAGCAATACCAACTGCTGCATATCATCCCTATCCCCTTCAGCATATACCACCAAGTTTATTGTAGCCAATCCATAGTCATCCGAAACCTTTCCTACGTAATATGCTACATTAGGCTCAAGGGAATCTAACACCTGCTCTACTTTAATTGTTGGAAAGGCATCTTTAATTACCTTAAGCCTATATCCCAATTTCTCATAATTATGAACTGCATCATTGGAGGTAGATATCTCATATTCTATAGTCCTGAAAACGGGTTTAACATAATTAAAAACAGCTGCGTCCTTATTAAATTTCACAATGCTATCCCCAATATGCCATCCAACCTCAGAGGTATAACGCGTATTAATATTCCAGCTAACCCGTGTACCTTCAGGAATAGTGGCATTACCAGTACCCTTAACTACCTCATTGGGTAAATTTGTATAATCTGGAAAATCCAACTCCATCTCAAAATCAAGTAATACAGGAGTTTCAACAATACTCAGTTTATAATCCCTAGACCTAACATCATTCCCAATGAAATGGAATAGACTATGTTCATGCGGCGGATTAAAAACGTATTGATAATACCCTTCCTTATACTCCATCAACAACTTTTTATCATTAATAACAATAAAAACATCATCAGGCCTAAGCCTACCTTTAGTGCTAACTTGCAGTGTATAAGAGGCATCATCATAGACAGATAAATCCGAATTCATCAATTCAAAACTAAAGGGAGCGGGCGGCTCGTAAGCCATATTATAATTTACAACACGTTTATAAGAACCAAAAAAGGACGAAATCTCACCAGAAATCCATAACAATCCAACAATAAGAAAAGGAACAACTACATATTTGGCATACTTTAAATTTTCTTTAAAATCTATAGCCTGTACAAAGGGTATCTTTATCAACTGCAAAGAACGCTGCTCTATACTGGCCAATAGAAGTTCGGATCTAGATGAACTATCTGCCAAATCCAATAAATTATAAAGTTTGTCATCAACTTCTGGAAAATGTTTTCCAATAAGCACGGATGCCTGTTTATTGCTTAAACCTTTTTTCCATTTAAATAAAAAAGACAAGGGTACTACAATATAATTCCACACCAAAAACAATTCTACCCCTATAAAGACAAGGAATAAGACAAATCTACCAGAAGAATTCAACCAAAAAAAATACTCTATACCCAATACCAATAAAAAGAATAGCACCCCAAAAGCAAGAAAAAGGAAAATTCCCTTTAGCAGCATTTGGGTATAAAACTTTGCCATAAAGGCATTAAGCTTAGTAAGAATCCTATTATAATTATCCACAGCAATATTTATTTATAACCAAGATACGAAAAAGCCTTAAGCCTTAATGCCTCAGAAGACCATTATCCAAATTGAACGCTTTGTGTATCTTTGCCCAAAAACTAATTTCAATGACCAGAAAAGTAAGAGTTAGATTTGCTCCAAGCCCAACAGGGCCCTTACATATTGGCGGTGTACGCACTGCCCTATTCAATTACTTATTCGCCAAAAAACATAAGGGCGACTTCATATTAAGAATAGAGGATACGGATCAAAAAAGATATGTTGAAGGTGCCGAACAATATATAATAGACGCCCTAAACTGGTGCCTAATTCCCTATGACGAAGGCCCCGGTAAGGAAAAGAATTACGGTCCATATAGACAAAGCGAACGAAAAGAGCTTTATAAACAATACGCAGAGGCGCTAATTCATAGCGGACACGCCTACTACGCCTTTGACAGTAGTGAACAATTGGACTTTCATAGAAAAGACCACGAGGCTAAGGGAAAAACCTTTATTTACAATTACCACAATAGACTTAAACTGTCCAATTCCTTATCACTTAGCAAGGAGGAAACCCTAGCCAAATTGCAATCAGGAGAAGATTATGTTGTACGTTTTAAGACCCCACAAGACTCCCAAATACAGCTCAAGGATTTAATAAGGGGAAACATTACCATAGATTCCAATACTTTAGATGATAAGGTACTCTTTAAAGGCGATGGCATGCCCACCTACCACTTGGCCAATATTGTAGACGACCATCTAATGGATATTTCTCACGTTATACGAGGTGAAGAATGGTTACCTTCCTTGGCCTTACACCAACAATTGTACGATGCCCTAGGTTGGGAAGCACCAGCATTTGCCCACCTACCACTTATAATGAAACCAGTAGGTAAAGGAAAATTAAGTAAAAGGGATGGTGAAAAAATGGGATTTCCGGTATTTCCTTTAAGTTGGAAGGAGTCCATAGGTTACCGGGAAGCCGGATACTTTCCAGAGGCTGTTACCAATTTTCTGGCACTCCTTGGATGGAATCCAGGCACAGAGCAGGAAATCTTTTCTCTTTCTGAATTAGTGGACAATTTTAGCATTGAACGGGTGAATAAATCCGGTGCCCGTTTTGATCCTGATAAAACCAAATGGTACAATCAGCATTATATGCAACAAAAAGATAATACAGAACTGGCACCTCTATTTATTCAGTCCCTTAAAAACAAGAACATTACGCTTCCCACAGATAAAACTGAAATAACCTATGTAGAACAGGTTATATCCCTAATAAAGGAACGAGCTATATTCGTTGACGATCTATGGGAATTGGGCAACTATTTCTTTGAAGCACCAAATTCCTATAATGCCAAAGCGGTAAAAAAACAATGGAAAGAAGACACCGCCGCTATCATGGAAGAAGTAGCAAACCTGGTTCAAAACTTGGAAGATTATACCTCAGAAGTATTGGAAAGTACGATAAAGCAATGGATAACGGATAAGGAATTATCATTTGGCAAGGTAATGCCCCCATTACGACTTGTTATAGTAGGCGATATGAAGGGACCGCATTTGTTCGACATAATG
>JBFHGV010000417.1:0-4035 GCA_041582955.1 Arenibacter sp. | reverse complement strand
AATCATCGTCCTGGGACCTGATATCGTAACGCAGGCCAACGTAATCTTCTATACGTACCATCTGCATTTGGTTACGACGACGCCCATGGTGCTCCAGAATAAAATCAGCATATTCCGGTGTTTTACCCGGCTGATAATATTCTATATAGATATTACTATTGGGCTGTTTGCCTTTTTCCAGTAAGGAAGGCAATAGGGATACCCCATCCGATACCGCTGGTGCGGGAAGTCCGGCCATTTGTGCAAAGGTCGGCATCCAGTCATAGGATATACTAGGGGTTTCAATCTGGCTCCCTGCCGGGATATGCCCTGGCCATATTGCCAATGTTGGCATACGCACTCCCCCCTCCAAACAATCGCGTTTTATGCCATCAAAAGGTCCAAAACTCTTAAAAAAGCTGGGCGATATAGGTTCATTGGTTATATACGACTCCTTGGAGGGACCGTTGTCCGAAGTAAATACTACCATCGTATTATCATCAATATTTAAATCCCGTAAAAGCTGCAGTATATCGCCTACGGCATCGTCTATCCGTCTGGTATCTGTTGCGTAACGTTTATAGACCTCTGGCCATGCCACTTCTGGGGTTCCCGGTTTCCCGTCATCATCATAGGTAGCATTGGCATAATCTGGATGCATCCAAGAATCCACTTCGCCCGAAGCGGTATTGATCATGTGCCCTGGCTCTCCCAACCATTGTAGTCCGCCATTTAAACCACCACCTGCCGGATAGGGTTGAGTGGGCAACTCAAGAACGGCATGGGGCGTGTCATAGGCCAAATACATAAAAAAGGGATTATCGCCATCTTCCCCTTTCTTAAAATCGACTATCCATTTCTTAGCAGCTGCCGTAAATAGGTCGGTAGTATAGCATTTATCAAGGTCTTCGACTATATTGATCCTGTTTTCATACACTTCCTTCTTGCCCCTATAAACCCCTTCTTTGGGATAGTGTTCATGACCATCACCGTGACGTATATAGCCCAAATAATAATCGAATCCGCGATTAAGGGGGTGTGCCGTCCAATTGGGTGCCTTGCCGCTTTTGCCCTGTAAGCCCCATTTGCCAATAGCCGCTGTGGTATAACCTGCAGTTTGCAATACGGACCCTAAGGTATGGTTGTTGTCCAAGGCCTTGTCAAACTGATTGTCCCTGATATTGGCGTGGCCTTGACTCCGCCCTAACAACAGCGAGGCCCGGGATGGTGCACAGACCGGTGCCGCAGAATAATGCTGAGCCATCAAGGCGCCTTCCGCTGCCATTTGATCCAGATTGGGAGTATACTCCCGCGGATGGGCAGAACCCTTTTCCATAGCCTTCATATTTTGAAACAGTACCCCAAGGTCCCCATACCCCAGATCATCGGTAAGGATAAAAATGATATTCGGCTTTTGGTTTTCCGCTGTACCTACCGGTTTATCATTACTTTGGGCAATTAATGAATTAAAGGCTGCGACCAGTATAAGGGCAAGCATACTTTTTGTGATCATTATCTTATGTATCATAAAATGTTATTTTTTTATCAGATTGGAAATGGGTAGGACAAATTAAGATTAATCCCCTGTATGGAAAACCAATGTAGTAACCGATTTACCCAAGACCTGTATTTTACTTTTGCCAAATTGAGCTTTGGGCATTTTACTAAGATTGTAAGACTCATTGGTAACATAACTCTCTATTTTGGTGTTTAACGGTAAGGCCACATTTAATTTTAGATCCATAGCCTTTTCCCGTTGGTTTACTACAACCAGCACCAAACTTTTATCTGTATTTTTATAGGCCGATAGCAACATCCCATCCTTCAGATTATCCACTGTGTTATAATCATCATGGGCAATTGACACCCGCTTGGCCCCGGGTCTTATAAACCGGGAATAATTTCCCAAGGTCCATAGCAATTTAGAGTCGTAAATATCCCCGTCCCGGCTTTCCTTATCTACATAAATCAAGCCGTCTTTATAATCGTATGGACTCATTGCGAGCCACCAATGCCAGGCGCTGGCGTTGGCAATAGTAAGATCGGCATGAATAAGACGGGCTACGTAAAGTGCTGTAGACATCCCTAGATCCCTACCTTTCCCCTTGATCTCCTCATTGTTCTCCAAAATGCAGTCTTCTCTCATCCAATATTCCAAGGAAGGGTATTCTGCTAGTTTTTCGGCAATCCGTTCCCTTTTATTTTTGAGTTTTGAAATATCCCAGGTAGTAAAGTAACTGTGTGCTGCTATCTTAGGAGCCAAGGATTTTAAATTTCCTAAATAATTAGGGCTTTCAGGACTAAAGAAAGTAGAAATCTGATTGCTCCTATTCCTATGCTTTTCTTTTTCCCCTGTTAAATAGTCTATTTGGCCGGCTTCCGTTATTTCTATTTTTGAATCTATTTTTTGCTGTAGGAACACCGAATCGATTACCCTAGTGGCATTTGCCAATTCATCGTTGTTCCATGGAGACCCTTCCTGTCCGCCTTTCCACTCCCACTGCGGTTCGTTAAACGGACTTATATAATTAAAATGGATTGCTAGACTGTCATTGAAATGTTTTAGCACCTTGGCTAGAAAATTGGCATAATCCACATACTTGTCCGCAGACAAATTGGCCGCCAAACCATCAGTAGAATGTGCCTTATGGTTTCTTGTCAACTGTACTGGCGGACTATTTACAAAGGCGATGAATTGATTTACCCCTTGTTTCTTTGCCGCTTGCAGGAACCATTGTTGCCCAACCTGCTTTCGCCAATCATAACTCCCATCATCCTGTAAAAAACCTTCGGCCCTTCTCCACGGATCCTTAATACCACTTTCTTCACCTTGGGCCGAACTCCCTGCCCCTATATTAAAACGCCATGCAGACAATCCAATTCCCTTTGGAGAACCGTTGGCATCCCGTTCCATACTAAATAACCAACTGGCCATTTTGTCCTTTTTTTCATTGGACCATAAGCCCGTATACTGGGCTGCCCATGCATCGGAGGCTGCAAAATTATGGATGGTTTGGAACTCCTTATCCGCGAAAATATCTACCTCTACCACCTCCTTTTCCTGCGAAAAGGCAAAACAACAAATAAGTAAAGTACAGGCAAGGAAGACACCGAACTGCAAATTCCTATTTTTTGGGAGTACTGAAACCTTTATGAATTTACCTCTTTTCATTATGCTTTTATCGCCAATTATTTAAACTGAAATTCCTCTGAGTATGTTCTACTTTTATTTAACTGCTTTATAAGTGCCTTGGCTTTTTTGGGGTGGTCACCTATTATATTATTGGTTTCACTGGGGTCTTCTTCTATATTGTACAGCTCATAGTCCCCTTCTTTGTTAACATTATATCTAATTAATTTCCATTTCCCAGACCGCAGGGCCTGTCTTCCTCCCCGCTCATGAAATTCCCAATACAAATAGTCATGTTTTGGTTGCTTCTTTTCACCTAGTAGCGTTGGCAAAAAAGATATCCCGTCCAATTCCCCATTTAGTTTAACACCTAATAAGTGGGCCATAGTAGGCAAGACATCCCAAAAGGCCGAAATATGGTCGGTTTTAGTGTTTTTTTCAATTACACCAGGCCAGCTCGCAATCATGGGCACTCTAATTCCGCCTTCGTACAAATCGCGCTTATATCCCCTGTAAATACCATTACTATCAAAATAGTCAGGGTCTGCGCCACCTTCTTTATGTGGCCCGTTATCCGATGTAAATATAATTATGGTATTATCTGCTAATCCCAGTTGATCTACCTTTTGCATAATTTCCCCCACTTGATCGTCCAAAAGGTTGATCATGGCAACAAAGGCAGCATGTGGATATTCTTGGGATCCGTAAGGGCCTTGTCTATATCTGGGACCGTCATCAACTCCCTTATACGGACTTTCCGGATCAAAAGCGCCCTTGTATTTATCCAAATATTCACTGGGCGCAAACAGTTCGGCATGGGGCACGATAGATGGATAATAAAGGAAAAAGGGGGTGTCCTTATTTTCATCAATAAACTGCAGCGCCTTCCTATGGATAAGTTCCGGGGCATATTCACCAGTTTCCTT
>JBFHGV010000416.1:0-4047 GCA_041582955.1 Arenibacter sp. | reverse complement strand
ATATTGAACAAAAAGAATATATTGAACACGTACTATAGGCTAAATGACCAAAACGAAATTGAGACAGTAGAAAGGGTTTCATTGGGCATTACCCCCAATATCAGTTTCCGAATGAGCTTCTAAATAGCGTTTAAATACATTCACCTTTAGATTTTTCCACAAAAAAAGCCGGAAGCTTTGTGATAGAACCTATCCAAAACTCCCGGCCTACTTCAATAATAAATCAAATTATTTACTCAAATCCTTTATCCTGATGTTTCTAAAGGCCAATTCGGCACCATGGCCCAAAAATCCTATATGACCAGAATTCCTATTTAAGCCTGGATGATCTTTATGATCTGCAGTACCGTTCTTTGAAGCTTCCTTCCAATCCCCATCTACAATTACAGTGCCGTTCAAGGTAATCTTTATATGACTCCCCTTAACGATCACCTCCTGTGAATTCCATTCCCCAACAGGGTTGAGTGCACCTCTTTTGGCTGCTATAATCCCATAAACCGATCCGTGATACTGGTAAGGCTTTAGATTGGCATAGATGTCTGCCGTATTATCCAAAATCTGTAATTCCTTGCCCAGGTAGGCTGCATCGCCCTCCAAAGGAGCATGTATCCCTAGACCATTATTGGCTCCCGGGGTTAATTTAAAGTCAAATCTGAATATAAAATCCGAATATTCCTCAGCGGTGTACAGGTTGCCGTGCCCTCCTCTTTTTGGACGTACCAACAACTCATTCCCTTCCATTACATAGTCGGTCTTATTTCCAACCCAATGATCCAAATCCTTACCGTTCAACAAGGACTTAAAACCTTCTTTTCTTTCGGCTTCGGTCAATTGTTCGTCACCAGAACTAATTTCCCTTACGTAAATATTTCTAAAACCAAGGTCTTCCCCATGGGCTTGTAGTTCAATGGCCTCTTTAGCAAAAATGGCTTGCTTCCGGTCCCAATAGTTTTCAAGGATCACATTATCGGTTACCAAAACACCGTTTAAATACACGGTTACGCGTTCCCCTACCATTTTAATCCTAAAGGTATTCCATTCATCAATAGGGTTATCGGCCACTACTAATGGTTTGCTCTCATGTTTCTGGTTATTGTATAGTCCGCCTGACCCTACTTGGGCACCAACATCAACCCTTGCAGTATCCCATATTTGCACTTGTGGTGTACCCCTGAGGTATATACCGCTATCTCCACCTTTCGTAATCTTCCAATCGACCAACATTTCAAAATCCCCATAATCCTTAATGGTGCAGATATTGTTATAACCCTCGCCTTTAAAACCAATAACACCGTCTTCTATAAACCAGTCCCTCATCATTTGCTCATTGGCCTTGGCTTGTTCTATGGCCAATTTTTTTGAGGACATTTTAGAACGTGCAATGGGGTTCTTTACCAAACCTTCCCAACCTGTAAAATCCTTGCCATTAAAGATAGATACAAAGCCTTTTCCCTTTGGCATTTTATCTAAAAACTCCTTGACATCAATCTTGATATACTGACTATCAGGACCTGAAAGATTATCTATACTCTTGGATACGATATCCCTTACCACTTCTCCACTCAAACCATTCTCTTTACCTGGTGTAGGTAAGGCTATGGCTATTGCAGCATTTGAAGCCGTAGTCAACAGTTCAGGGTCATCCAAATACTCTGAGACAAATACTAAGGACAAAAAGGTCTTTACCCGTTTGGCCGCATTAAGAACCTGTTTCTTTTCTACAATATTTTTGGTCTCTGGCATTAACTTCCTAACCAATAATAACTTCTGATCTGCCGGATAATCCGATTTTCTTACTTTGGCAAGATAGTTCTCAAACGCACTCTTTCTCAAGGCCTTATCGGTTGTAGACTGAACCGTTTGGAACAAATAGGGCAAGGCATCGTTATTTTTCCAATTGGACAGAGCCTCCAAAGCAATAATTTTTTCACTATCGCTTCCTGTGGACAGGCTTTTAGCTACCAACTTCAAAGCTCCCCTACTGCTCAAAGATGCCAGTATAGGTAACAATTTGGACTTATCGTCAGCCTTTTTATAAGCTGCAAAGATCTCTTCTGTAAACTTGCCATTATTGGATTCAACTATGTTCAATACCGCTTTTTGGACACTCTGTACATTCTGTGATTTTTCGGTTTTGCCCAATAGTGAAATCAGGGTAGAAAAATCCCCATCCGTAGAAACGGATGGCAGAGCGGTATAGACCGCATTCCCAACATTTTCATCCTTACTGTCAATATAGCTTAAAACTGTACTAAACTGATCCGTAGCATTTCTGGCGGCCAAGACGTTTATCAACACTTCCTTGCCTTCCCCGTTCACCTTGGAAAGTTCACCGGCCAACAAGCTAGCATCCTTTGACCCGCACAATCGCAACAATGTCTCTTCCACGGCGGTAAATTCCACCGGGTCAACTGCAGAAGCCAAACTTTTGAACAACACAGGAATGGCTTTATCCTTATCCTGATAAGAGAGCGCTTTTATACCCGCCACGCGAACAGCTGTATCTTCGTCCTCTACGGCCTTTAGTACAACCTTTTCCATTACCACTGCATCATCTCTTTCCTGTAGTAATCTTATGATCAATGGCTTATTTGTTGTAGACGCCTTTTTATATTGCTTTGCCCAAAGTTTAACTTCATTGGCCGATAATTCCGAGCCAGCAGCATCCAATACCGCACCAACGTAGTTCTTACCTCCCTTTTTAGATTCCTTCAGCAAGGTCTTTGTAAAAGATTCCCCTTTATTTTCACTTAATATATGTACACCTGCCGATCTAAAATGCAATTGCTCATCGGCCTTGCAATTTTTTAGTAGCGCATTGGCTACAGTATTACTAAGGGCTATATTACCATCTTCTTGCAGCCTATTGCCATAAAGTATAAAGGCCAATATACTTTTACTCTCGTCCAAACGGTAATTGGAATCTGCCACCCACTTTTCCAAGGTATCAAATGAGGTAGGACTGGCTATTTCGGCAAGGGCCATTAATGCTTTACCCTGCACCAATGTTGAGGAAGAGTTTAGCAAGCCTATCAATATTTCTTCGGCAGGAGCAAACTGTAATTTCCCCAATGCATCTATAAAAGCAGCTTGTTTATTGGGATCCCCTACTTTGGTAGCCTCCAATATAGCTATGGATGCCTCAGTTGTACCTATGGCAGTCAAAGCCGCAAGTGCAGGCTTATACAAATCATTATTGGAGAGGTAACCACTCAAAGCCGGAACACTTGCATCTGTACCTACGAAGATCAAACGATCCATCAAGAAGGTTTTCACCTCATTGTCCGTAACCGATGCCAACGCCTTTAAAAGCGAATTCTCCACTACATTGTTTTGAATTTTGTTATGCTGTCCGCCACTGTACACGGCAACACTTTGGATAGCATAGCGCGCCTTGGTATCGTTACCTGTACCCAAGGGAACAAGCATGTCGGTAAACTTCAATATACCAGCTTCTCCCAGGGCAATGATCTCTTTCATCAAACGATCTGAATGCTCCAAGTCCTCTGTAGGCAATTGCATCAAAATATCTGCAACCTTGGTATCAAGTGTTCTGTTATCCTGAGCATTTATGGAAAGTGTGCCCATAAAAAGTAATAGCACACCTATTGTTCTATATATAGTCTTCATGTTAATATCTCTAAAATTGTTGGTTAATATGCCCAAGAGGACCTCATGGGTTGATCTATTAATCTATTGGCTTCCTCATCGTTGATAAACTCCTGTTTTACCGGGTCAAATTCAAGGGTACGCCCTAATCGAAGCGCTATAATCCCCATATTCACCACAGTCGCGGAACGATGCCCATTTTCTTCGTTCAAAGCAAACTTTTGTCTGGTTTTTACCGATTCTGTAAACTGGGTAATCTGTTCCTCTGGATCTGGAATACTATCAATTAAACCTTCTATATTAGGAATGGTAGATTTAAAACCGTTGTATATTTTCCCATTGGGTCCTTCTATATAAGCTGCATTTTTATCCTTGTTTTCACCATCCAAAATAATCTGACACCCATCTGCATAGGTATACACAATTTTTCGCCAAGTT
>JBFHGV010000415.1:0-4047 GCA_041582955.1 Arenibacter sp. | reverse complement strand
TCAATTTTCTCGTTATCCTTGGTAAGATAACGGAAAGCCGACCCCATATGCATCAATGTCCAATTAATTTTGGCATTTACATCTAAAGCCTTTAACGCTTCAATTAGTGTTTTATTACCCTTACTCTTTTGGGGCAATTGCTGGTATTTATGATATATAGTACTACTTTTCACCTCGTTGGCTATCCTTATTAACCTAGGGGTGTAACGGTACTCAAACTGTTTTAAGGTCAGCGTTTTTTCTCCTGTGACCACATCGGTTGCCCCTTTCTTCCAATAAATATGCTCATATAATTCCTCAATGGAGTTTTTGGAGGAAAAGTTCTGTCTTTCCGAGAAGTGCACTAGGTTCTCCATAGGGGTAGCATACAGTTCAATCATTCTATATTGAGCAGATTGGAAACCGCTGGCCGGTAGGAGGGCCATTCTATACTGCATAAATTGCTCCCGCTGCATCCCCTTGATCATTACGCTAAATGAGTAAATCAACACCTTGTAGTAACTATTGATCCTATCTGCCTTTTCTATAAAAAAATCAACGTCCTGTGTCTTGTCGTCCACAAGCTGCTTTTGTTCGTGCAGACTTAGCTTAAAATACAGTTCGGTGATCTGATGGTACATGATAAAAATCTCCTCGTCCGGAAAATGCGTCCTGGGAACTTGGATACTTAGTAAGGTCTCTAGGTGGATATAATCCCAATAGGTTAGATAACGCTGGTAGAGGAGTCCGTCCAAATAAGAGCTTAAGTCTTGCCCAGAATCCTTGTATTTTTCTTGGAGTTTGGAAATCTGGGAATCAATATGCTCTTTGTTCATTTTTAATCCATTATAATTTTAAATTGATGCTTGAGGCCGTTGTAACCGTCCAAATCTGCCTTAATAGACCCAACACTCAAATCTGCCTGTATCCGGATAGGGATTCTATTATTGTCATTGGAGACCCATAACGACAAGCTTTCCTGTTCCTTAAACACCCTTCCGGACTGCACATAAGGCCTAAATTTTAAACATTCGACCTTACCGTATTTTGTCCTTAACACTTCTTTACCCAGATACTTAAGCTTAAACTTAAACACCCCGTCATCATCATATAGAAGGTTCAATTCAATAGACTTTCCCTCAACCAAATCCTCTACCTCATAATTGTTGCGGAGGAAGTAAAAGGCAGAAACCAAATCCTGAATACCTTCTTGGATTGTAAAATTAAACTTTTTATCCTTTTTTTTGTCGTTTAGAACGGCAATATCCTTGTTATAGTCAAAATTCACCTCAATATCCTTGGTATATCCTCCTTCATCAATTTTTCTGATAAATTTATATGGACGACCATCCTTTTTATCAAAATAACTTTCATAGGTATCATCCACCTTAAAAAAAATACTGGCAAATCCGGTTGTTTTCCCATTTCCTACCACATGATATACCGGCACTCCATTTAAATTGGCCGAATTAACCTGTAATGTGGCGTAGCTGGCATTGAGAAACCCGTAGTGTATGCGAAACTTTAACCACTCTCCCGGTTTAAAGGTGGATACATTTTTCTTCTCTTCCAATAAATCAAATTCGCCTCCATTACCCAATTTATAAACTTGGGAATTTATGGTGAATCCAAATATCAAAATCAGTATAAAACAAATCTTTCTCATATGTTTAAAATTATCTGTCTTTATTAAGTCAGATGTACTTGCTGCCCATTAACACAAAAAGAGCATTAAACATGCAGTGGCATCCATAATCAGCTATGGCACAAACCTTTTGCTGTTGTAAAATTAATAAAAACGATTGTACTATTCTTTTATTTGATAATACTTAAACAATATTTGTTCCAAAATAAAACTCACAAAAAAAGCCCAGTCGTAAAACTGGGCTTTTCCTAAATAACCAACCAAACTTTAAATTATGAAAAACCAATACTTAAAGTTGTAAGGGAACCACCCCTTACGAGGACAAATTTAATACAAGATCTTTTTAAAAAATAGGATTTAACTTACTTTAACGCTTCTGTTAACACTATTTAATAATTAGAAACTCAAAATTGGCAAAAAGTTAAGAAAAAGCACCATTTCACAGTGTTCCTCTTGATGCTTGTTCCCTTTCTATAGCTTCGAACAAGGCTTTAAAATTCCCCTTCCCAAAGGACTTGGCCCCCTTCCTTTGAATAATCTCTATAAACATGGTGGGCCTATCCAATATGGGTTTGGTGAAAATTTGTAATAAATACCCTTCATCATCGCGATCTATTAAAATCCCCAGCTCACTCAATGGCAGTAAATCCTCATCTATAGTCCCCACCCTATCCAACACATTTTCATAATAACTTGCAGGTACGCTAAGAAATTCGACCCCCCTATTTTTCAGTGCTGTCACCGTTTCAATAATATTATCGGTTGCCAAAGCCATGTGTTGTACACCTGCTCCATTGTAAAATTCAATATACTCCTCTATTTGGGATTTCTTTCTACCGTCTGCCGGTTCGTTTATGGGGAATTTGATCCTGCCGTTCCCATTACTCATTACCTTGCTCATTAGGGCCGTATATTCTGTAGATATGTCTTTATCATCAAAGGAAACCAACTGGGCAAAGCCCATTACCTTAGCGTAGAACTGACACCATTTGTCCATTTCGTTCCACCCTACGTTGCCCACCATATGATCTATATATTTTAAGCCTACGTCCGATGGTCTATAAATAGGATTCCAAGCCCTAAAACCGGGCATAAACACCCCATTATAATTTTTGCGTTCCACAAAAACATGCACAGTTTCCCCATAGGTATGTATGCCAGACAAAACCACCTCCCCGTTATCATCCTTCAGGGCCCGTGGCTCCATATAGCTCTCTGCCCCCCGTTTCATGGTCTCTACATAACTATCCCTAGCCTCATCTACCCATAAGGCAATTACCTTAACCCCATCGCCATGCGCATCTATATGTTTATTAATGCTCCCACCGGATTTAAGGGGAGAGGTCAATACCAGTCTTATCTTATCTTGTTGTAGAACGTAGGAAACCCTATCCTTAAGTCCCGTTTCCAGACCCGCATATGCCAAGGGCTGAAAACCCCAGGCCGACATATAGTAATGGGCGGCCTGTTTGGCGTTTCCTACATAAAGCTCCACATAATCCGTTCCAAGGAGAGGAAGAAAATCTGCGGCCTCCGTATTTTCCTTGGGTAGTTTTAAAGATGTCTTGTCTCTTGCCATAGAAGTACTCATTTTTGAATTGTTTAAAAAACTATAGGGTCACCATGGAATGGCCCAAATGCAGTCCTCCTTCCTTGTATCTGCCCTGCCAGGCAGCAGATTGTACGGTTGATTACCACATCGCCCTGAGGTGGGAGGTTATATCAATTCTTATTCGTAGCATGAAATAAATCCTGTATATCAAATATCGGAATAAATTTTGTCTTGCAGTGTTAAGACCAATACTTTTAGCAGACAACACAGAACGATACTATGCTCAAAACCAATACCCTATACTAAAGAAGAAGTGGTTTTCCTTAATTTCTGGTGAATAGGAATATAGCACCTGAATAGGCCCTATAAACGATTCAAATCCATAGCCCAATGCAAATCCAGAATACTCGGGGGCCACAAACCAGTCTGCCGTTCTAAAAAGGTCATCGCCCACATTGGCGAAATTTGCAGCAAACAACAGGTGGTTCTTGGGATAAAACTCATAATCCAATCTGCCATATGCCTTAACGTAGCTATTCCCCACCAAACTTAAAAAGTCGTACCCATAAAAAGGAATAAAATTATTGACCAGGTTGGTACCGAATCCGCCCAAAACAAAATCCAAAGAAGTTACCGGGGAAATCCCCCATTTAAAACCTCCTTCCGTCTCCAAATTTAAGTACAGGTTTCTAGCCAACGGAAATGCTCCCCCCATCCTTGCCTTCCCAATGGAAAACTCCTTAAAGTTGTTGTTAAAATCGGACGACACCAGGTATAAATGAAAATCACCGTCAAAAAATAGGCCTTTTGTTGGAAAGAACACATCATCATAGGTGTCAAAGGTCAACTGCCCATATGCGCTATAGTAATT
>JBFHGV010000414.1:0-4050 GCA_041582955.1 Arenibacter sp. | reverse complement strand
TTGTATTCGGATTTAACGAACAGGAACTTTTTGTCGGCGGAGGTGGCTTCCTTGCCGCTACCCTTAACCAAGGCAAACCAATCCTTGGCCTTAGTTGCGGCGATCAAAAATTCCTCGTAGTCGAACGGCTTTAGTAAATAGTCCAAAGCCTCAACCTTATAACCTTCAAGGGCATACTCGCTAAAGGCTGTGGTAAAGATGACGCGTGTACTTCTGGGGATTAGCTTCGATAATCCTATCCCTGTGAGATCTGGCATTTGTATGTCCAAGAAAAGTAGGTCAACTTTCTCTGTTTCCAGGATACCTAAAGCTTCTATGGCACTATCGCATTTACTTTTTAGTTCCAGGAAGGGTGTTTTTAGAACGTATCCTTCTATCAGCTGCAATGCCATGGGTTCATCGTCTACAACAATACAGCTTATCTTATTCGGGTTCATTTCAATTAAATTTCAAGGGTTAACACGGCGGTAAAGATTTCGTCCTTGACTTGATAGACAAAGCTATGACTATCTGGATATAGCAATTGCAGTCTTTTACTTAGATTTTCCAACCCAATGCCGGAACCGCTTTTATCCGAATCCCTTTTGGGCAGGTTTTGGTTTTTTGCTGTAAATACTAGAAAGGTATCCGTTATTTCCATTTTAAAGGACAATGAGGCCTCACTACTGGCGGGAATTCCATGTTTAAAGGCGTTCTCTACCAAGGTAATAAATAATAGCGGTACTACTTTAATATTTTGTGGAACCGTGGGAAAGGAATAGGATATAGTGATCTTATTGGAAAACCTAAGTTTCATAAGTTCAATATACTGCGTCATAAAATCAATTTCCTTTTGTAACGCGACTTTCTCGGTATCCGTATCGTACAACAGATACCGCATTAATTTGCCCAAACTGTGGATAGTTTTTTTTGCAGTTTCAGGGGAACTATCTACCAAGGCATAAATGTTGTTAAGGGAATTAAAGAAGAAATGCGGCTGCAATTGATATTTTAAGTGCTGTATCTCTGCTTGTAAATTAATAGTCTGTGCTTCCTTGCGTTCGCTCTCGGATTTGTACCAGCGTTCAGTGGTTTTTAGGGCAACGGAAAATACAATGGGCACCATGGATGCAATCATGTTCACATAATAAAAAAGATTTTTTGGAGGCCCTTTGTCGTTGGCGCGATTAGGGATGAGCTGATCCATTAGTAAACCTTTTAGTTCATGGTTGGTAAATACAAAAAAGGCAATTAAGCCTAAGTTGATTACTATGAACGCTAAAATTTTATTCTTAAAAAGAAATTTATCTATAAGATAAAGGTAATTGAAGTAAAAAATAATAGCATAAAAGCAAAGTGGAATCCATGAGTGTATCAGGGTCCTATTAAAGATTTGTTCCTGATCTTGCCCTAAAGAAAGCAAATAGGGCAGACCAATTAATATCACCCAAGTTAAAAGGTGGAGTAAGGGGATTAAATTCTTTTTTTTATTCACTATCATCTACTTTGTACTTATTCATAACGCAATGCGGTGATCGGGTCTAAGGCAGCTGCCTTTCTAGCCGGATACCATCCAAAAAATATTCCAGTAATGGCGCAAACGGCAAAGGAAATTATGATGGAGTATAATGCTACGTTGGTGGGCCAATGTAAGAATTTTTCAATAAATACAGTGGAACCAAGGCCTAAGATTACCCCAAGTAGACCGCCGGTAATACTTATTAAAATGGCTTCGATCAAAAATTGCATCAATATATCTGAACCTTTACCACCAACCGCCATACGAAGGCCAATTTCTTTTGTTCGTTCCTTTACCGAAACATACATGATATTCATGATGCCAATACCTCCGATCAAAAGGGATATGCCTGCAACAGCAACCAAAAGAATAGTGAGCATTTCACTGGTTGCACTAAATGTGGAAATTAATTCTTCCATAGAACGTACATTAAAATCATCATCTTCGTTATCAGTCAATTTATGTTGCGCCCTTAAAATTTCCGTAACCTGGGTTACTGCGTCTGGTGCATCCTCTTCACTTATGGCCGAGGCTATGACCTGATTTAAATGATCAATGGCCAAAATACGCTTTTGCACAGTGGTATAGGGTGCAATAACTACGTCATCCTGATCCTGACCAAAGGTATTCTCTCCTTTTTCCTCTAAAACACCGATAACTTTAAAGGGAATATTGCTAAAACGGATCATTTTGCCAACAGGGTCTTCACCATTTGGAAAAACATTATCAACTACGGTCTGACCTATCAAAGCTACTTTGGAAGCCGATTGCACTTCTGCATCGGTAAACATGCTACCGCTTTGAAGATCTATCATCTTAATATTTAGATATTCGGGATTTACACCGTAAATACTGGAAGGCCAGTTGTTTGAACCGTTAATCACTTGGCCGCTCCCATTAACAACCGGAGTTATATAAGTTAATAGGTCTGCTTTTTGCTTAATGACCTTATAGTCGCTAAGAGTCAATGTTTCCATGGCACTACGTTCCTGTCTTACCCCTCCACGTACATCGGCCCCAGGTCTAATGGTAATCATGTTGGATCCCATACTGGATATGGTACTTCTAATACTGTCCTTGGAACCTTCGCCAATGGCCAGCATTGCAATTACTGAGGCCACCCCAATGATAATACCGAGCATGGTAAGCAGGGTTCTCATTTTGTTAAGAACTATAGCCTTAAATGCAATTTTAAATAGATTTAGTAGTCTCATAATTAATTGTCTTCTATAGGTAATAAAGCTAATTCATTAGCCGCTGATTGGATCTTTTCATTGCGATTGTCCTTAATGATATTCCCATCCTTCAAAACTATGGTTCTATTGCTAAAAGCGGCAATATCCGGTTCGTGGGTTACAAAGGTGATGGTAATGCCTTGTTTGTTCAGTTCTTGAAATAGGGACATAATTTCATAGGAGGTCCGGGTGTCCAAATTCCCTGTAGCTTCATCGGCCAGAATCATTACGGGATTGTTCACTAAAGACCTGGCAATAGCTACCCGCTGCTGTTGTCCTCCGGATAATTGCGAAGGGGTATGTTGCATACGGTCTGCCAGGCCAACTTTTTCCAAAGCCTTAATGGCGCGTTCCCTGCGCTCTTCCGTAGATACCTTACTGTTGTACAAAAGGGGCAGTTCTACGTTTTCCAATGCAGAGGTCCTGGCCAGCAGATTATAGGACTGGAAAATAAATCCAATTTTTTCATTTCTAATGGTAGCCAAGGCGTTTTTGTCCAGATCCTTTACTTTTAGTCCATCTATCTCATAGGTTCCCGAAGTGGGTTGGTCCAAGCAGCCCAAGATATTCAATAGGGTACTTTTACCAGAACCACTAGATCCCATAATGGTAACAAACTCACCTTCTTTTATGGAAAACGTAATTCCCCTTAAAGCGTGGACAGTTTCATTTCCCATGGTAAACTCCCGCTTCAGATCTTCAATTTTAATAATCTCTTTATTCATGGCTGCTTACTTTTTTTTGTTGGCTCCCGGGGGTTTTGGCATAAACGGACTTTCACTGGCGCCCTCTGGCGATGAAAGCTCTTTGTTGCTCTGGGATTTTAAACTATATACCAGCTGATCACCTTCGTCAATGCCGCTAACAATCTGTACGTTTACCCCGTCACTGGCTCCTAAAGTGACTTTTTTAGGTGAAATGGCCCCGTTTTCTCCCAGTACCCAAACCATGCTGCTATTTTCATCGTCTGGCCTTGGTTGCCCTTTTGGAGGTTCAACGGTTAAATTTTGTTGTTCATTATAGGCCATCATTACTGGGGGAGTGGGTTTAAAATTAATGGCTTTGGCTTCGGCAGTCAGGACATCTTTCAACTCCAAAGTATATATGGAAATGGTGGCCGTAAGACCTGGTTTTAATTTTAAATCAGGATTGTCCGCTTTGATTACTACAGTGTAAGTAACTACGTTTGAAGTTACTGTTGGGTCCAATCGTATCTGGGTTACGGTTCCTTCAAAAGTTTCCCCCAAATAGGCATCTACGGTAAAAGCTACCCTTTGGCCATCCTTTACTCCGCCTATATCCGCCTCATCTACATCT
>JBFHGV010000413.1:0-4062 GCA_041582955.1 Arenibacter sp. | reverse complement strand
TCCCATGCCGATGAAACCAACGAAAAAAGAAATCACTACGCCAATAGATATTTTGAAAATAGACAACGTAGTGGAGTTACTTTGTTTGGAGCAAGGGCCAAAATGAAAGAGCGTAATTATTTTGCGGCTATGATGGTGTTGGAAGGGGATGCCGATGGTATGATCTCTGGATATTCCAGAGCCTACCCTACAGTGGTGAAGCCTGTTTTTGAGGTAATAGGAAGAGCGGCAAATGTTAAAAAAGTATCCACGGTAAATATTATGATTACCGATAGAGGTCCATTGTTTTTGGCAGATACCTCTATCAATATAGATCCTAACGCAGAGGAAATTGCCGAGATTGCCAAAATGACGGCCAACGTGGCAACTACTTTTGGTTTTAGTCCTGTTATGGCCCTATTGTCTTATGCCAACTTTGGCTCTTCTTCACATGCACATGCCACCAAGGTAAGGGAAGCGGTGAAAATTCTGCACACTACCAAACCGGAATTGGTAGTGGATGGGGAATTGCAAATTGATTTTGCCTTGAACAAAGACTTGCATCAAGGGAAATTTCCATTTTCCAAATTGGCAGGGAAAAAGGTAAATACCCTGATTTTTCCAAATCTTGAAGCGGCCAATATTACGTATAAACTGCTTAAGGAATTGAATCAGGCCGATTCCATCGGGCCAATTATGGTGGGTCTTAGACGATCTGTACACATATTACAACTTGGGGCAAGCGTAGACGAGATGGTGAATATGACCGCCGTTGCTGTTATTGATGCCCAGGAAAGGGAAAAACGAAAGTTGGCGAAATCTAAAAAATAGCTAAATAGTAAGCTTGTAGACAAATATAATACCCCAAAACCGTTAACCAGAAATCTGTAATAAATGATTACCCATCTAAGAGGAAAACTCGTTGAAAAAAATCCAACCCATATTGTAATAGAATGCGCGGGAGTGGGGTATTTTGTCAATATTTCCTTAAATACCTTTGCCAAGATTGGGGATTCGGAAAATATACAGCTGTTTACACACTTGCAGGTAAAGGAAGACTCCCATACCCTTTTTGGATTTGCCGAAAAATCGGAACGGGAAATATTCAGATTGCTTTTATCCGTCTCGGGTATAGGATCCAGTACCGCTAGGACTATGTTGTCTTCCCTTTCCCCTGCCCAGGTTAGGGACGCCATAGCTACCGGTGATGTGCCCACTATACAGGGAATTAAAGGTATAGGAGCCAAAACGGCACAGCGCGTAATTCTAGATTTAAAAGATAAAGTTTTGAAAGTTTACGATATTGATGAACTTTCCGTCCAGTCAAACAATACAAATAAAGATGAAGCGTTATCTGCTTTAGAGGTTCTTGGATTTGTCCGCAAACAAGCTGAAAAAGTTGTGGACAAAATTGTTGGCCAAGACCCTGGACTAAGCGTAGAGGACATTATTAAACTTGCGCTTAAAAATTTATAACAAGTTTGAAAAAAGGGGCAAAATTTTATCTTAAATCATTATTTAAGCTTACCGTTCTATTCTTTGTTTTCTTGGGTGCAACCAATACTACCTTGGCCCAGGATACAGAAGGACAGCAGACTAATGAGCAGGAATTGGATTCCGTGAAAACCGGGGTTGCATTGGGGAAATTGGTGATGGAAAATCCCGATAGTATAGTTTCCAAATATACCTATGATCCCAATATGGATAGATACGTATACACGGTTAGTGTTGGGGATTTTGATATTGATTACCCTATCATTCTAACACCGGAGCAGTATTATGATCTGGTGCGCAAAGAAGGGATGAAAAGCTATTTTAAAGAGAAAATAGATGCGTTTAGCGGTAAAAAGCAGGGTAGTGAGGAAGCCCGAAAAAATTTGCTCCCCAATTTCTATGTAGACAATAGCTTCTTTGAAAGTGTTTTTGGAGGCAATACCATAGAGGTCATTCCACAAGGTTCCGTGGCTATGGATTTAGGAGTAATCTGGCAAAAAAATGACAATCCTTCCTTGTCCCCAAGAAACCGTACAAACCTTTCTTTTGATTTTGACCAGAGAATTAGTCTAAGTATGTTGGGGAAAATTGGTGAACGCCTACAGGTTACTGCCAATTACGATACCGAGGCTACCTTTGATTTTCAGAACTTGGTAAAATTGGATTATACGCCCTCTGAGGATGATATACTGCAGAAAATTGAAGTGGGAAATGTAAGCATGCCTTTAAACAGTTCCTTGATTACTGGTGCCCAAAGTCTTTTTGGTGTAAAAACACAACTGCAGTTTGGGAAAACTACGGTAACCGCCGTGTTCTCTGAGCAGAGGTCCCAGAATAATACTGTAGTGGCCCAGGGCGGAGGTACGGTGAACGATTTTGAACTAAGGGCACAAGACTATGATGAGGATAAACACTTTTTCCTGGCCCATTATTTTAGGGACAATTATGATACCGCCCTGGAAAACTATCCCTACATCAGGAGTCAGGTGCAAATTACCAGATTGGAAGTTTGGGTTACCAATAGAAGCCAGCAAACCTTGAACGTTAGAAACGTCGTGGCCATCCAGGATTTGGGAGAGGTAAGACAGGATAGGACCCGTATAGGGCAAAATAATGGTGATCCTGCTGGGTTTTTTAATACGTCAACCGCCGGTAATTTGCCCAGAAACAGTGCCAATGACTATGACCCCTCGTTAATTGGGGCTGGAGGGGTGCTCAATGACAATGTACGGGATATTGCTACGGTACAGAGCGGTTTTAATGTTCCGGGATATACTGTAAACCAAGGTTTTGATTACGCCATTCTGGAAAATGCCAGAAAGCTGGAGCAAGGTAGGGATTATAGTTATAACACCCAATTGGGATATATCTCCCTGAATCAAAGGCTAAGTAATGACGAGGTGCTTGGGGTGGCTTTTCAATATACCTATAACGGAGAAGTTTATCAGGTAGGGGAATTTGCCAATGGAGGCCTGGATGCCACTACCGTATCTGCCGGGGCCGAAATTCCTGTGAACAACAATACCCTTATATTAAAACTGTTAAAAAGTAACATTACCAATGTTGTGGATCCCATTTGGGATTTGATGATGAAAAATATTTATGCCACTGGTGCTTATCAATTAAGTCAGGAAGATTTTAAGCTAAATATTTTATATGCCGAGACCACACCCAGAAACTATATTACCCCAGTAGAATCGGGAGCGGGGTCTGGTTGGCCAACCACCCCAGAGCCCTTGGAAGATAGGATTCTGCTTGATGTGTTTAATTTGGATAGGCTAAATGCCTATAACGACCTTCAAAGTGGTGGGGATGGATTTTTCGACTTTGTAGAAGGTATAACCATTGACTCGCAGACGGGAAGCATAATATTTACCAAGGTAGAGCCTTTTGGTGAATATTTATTTAATCTCTTGGGCGGTGGCACCTATGACGTGGAAAACGATCAGGGTTACAATGCCAATCAGCAGAAATATGTTTTTAGGAATATGTACGCATTGCCCACAGCTGCTGCGCAACAGGATGCTGAGAAAAATAAATTTATTCTAAAGGGTTCGTACAAATCCCAAGGTACCAATGGGATTCCCATCGGAGCCTTTAATGTTCCGCAAGGATCGGTTAGGGTTACCGCTGGTGGTCGCCAATTGCAGGAAGGAATAGACTATACGGTAAACTATCAGGCAGGGACAGTACAAATTTTAGATCCCAGTTTGGAAGCCTCCAACACCCCTATCAATATTTCTGTAGAAAACAATGCAGTCTTTGGGCAGCAAACAAGACGATTTACAGGGGTAAATGTAGAACATCAATTTAATGAAAACTTTGTACTGGGAGGAACCTTGTTGAATCTCAACGAAAAACCCTTGACGCAGAAATCCAATTATGGAATAGAACCGGTAAACAATACCATCTTTGGTTTAAATAGTAATTTTTCTACCGAAGTGCCTTTCCTTACGCGATTGGCGAATAAGTTGCCCAACATAGATACCGATGTTCCGTCCAATTTGTCCGTAAGGGGGGAGGTCGCTTTTTTAAGTCCAGGATCGCCAAAGAATGCTGATTTTGAGGGAGAGACAACAACGTATTTGG
>JBFHGV010000412.1:0-4075 GCA_041582955.1 Arenibacter sp. | reverse complement strand
GGCTTCCCCTAAAATACGTTGCACCGTTTTGAGGTTGGCAAAACTTTGAACATTGTCTATATCGGCAATTCCACTTTGATAAATGCCCACTATTTTCAGAGGAAAAACATCTCCCTTTACCGTACTCACCTGCACCCGATCTCCAGGGGACAACGACATTTTTTCTGCCAAACCCGAACCTAGTAGAATTCCGTTTTCTGTGTTTTTTAGATCCTCTGCAGTTCCCTTTACAATATAATCGCGCAAATTGTAAAGTCGTGCTTCTTCCATAACATCAACCCCTACGAGCCTACCTCCAAGTTCTATGGAACCCGACAAATAGAAAATCTGTGCCCGCAGCTGTGGGGTAGCCCCCTTTACTTTTTCATCTGATTTTAGATAATTTAGAATAGGTAGGGCATTATGTATTTTCGTCTGACTCTGCTTTGGTTTTATGGAACGCACCACATTAACGGCATCCTCAAAATCTTTATACAAGGCCACCGGTTGCTGTTCGCTGGGCTCTATTTCGTTGTAAAGGTGAATATGTGGGGTTTGATTAAGTATAAGGCTGTCTAGCATTTCATTGAGACCGGTCATAAAACTGACCAAAGTAATATAGGCTCCAATACCAAAAGTTACCCCAAGTGAAGCCGTGACCGTTGATTTCATCTTGGTCAGCAGATGGGTTCTTGCTATATTCAGTATCACCTTCCAATTTATCATTCCCCGGGTTTTATAAGTTGGGTAGTTTCATCTATACCCTTTACTATTTCTACCCGATCCAAGTTTTGCAATCCCACCATTACATCAACCGGGCCATCCTCGGTCAACACCTGGTTGCCATTGAGCAAAAACTCCTTGGGAATGGTAAGAGCACCATCCTTTTCCGAGATAATAATATTCCCTTCCCCGGACAGACCTGGATATAGTGTTTTGGGTGGCTGTTCAAATAGCGCCTCCACCATAAATGTCTGGGAGCGCTCGTCCTTACGGGGGTAGATCTTACTGATTTTTGCCACAAATACTTGCCGTGGGTAGGCATCCAAAGTAATAAGGGCCTTTTGGCCCAACTCCAGTTTTACGATGTCTACCTCATCTACCAAAAGTTCAATGACAAAAACCGTACTGCTGCCAACAGATGCAAGGGGTTCCAAAGTACTAACAATTTCCCCAGGCTCCTTAAAAAGGGCATATACCGTACCATTAATTTTGCTGGTTACGGTAAAATCCCCGGAATTGATCTGTGAGGCACTGTAACTATTACGTGCCTGCCTCAGTTGTGTTTCAAGCTCCTTCTTGGTGCGACTATAATTAGCTTTTAATACATTTAGTCTGTTTTTGGCCAGTTCATATGTCAAAAGACGATTGTCATATTCCACCTTAGAGCCTATTTTTTGCTCCCACAGCCTTTTCTGCCTATAATAGTTTATGGAGTCATTGTAGAATGTTAGATCTGCTGCGTGTATTTCATCTTCCAAACTTCTAAGGATAGCGGCGCTACCGCTATAATTTTCCTGGGCCAACTCTAAAGCAAGTCTAGCGTTTGCGGTATTAAGCTTGGGCGCGTTATTATTTATATGCACTAGAGCCTCTCCTTTTTGAACCCGGTCCCCCTCCTTTACCATGTTTTTATCCAGGATCCCGGCCACAATCGCATAGGCATTGTACAAACTATCGGGCTGAATAGTAGCAGATGCATAAACCGATTCGGTAAGCCTTGTCTTTTTTGGGAAGATTCTCTGATCTTTTTCGCTACAGGAGATCAGTATAAAAACAAAGGCAAATAATAAAAAATATCGCATAATCAGTCTATTACCAATATCCAAAATAAAGGGAATTTCCAGTTCAAGAATATGAGAAAAATCATAATTGTTAAGATAATACGGAGAAAGTTCATTTGGACTGATGCAAATCATTTCACGATACCTTTTATTATAATTTCTTTAAATGACAATTAGATCGTTGCTATCAATAAAAAGGAATGGGGCCGGGCAGGGAAGTGATAGGTTCTTTCCCCTTGTCTTTTAAAGCGTCCCTAACGTAGTTGGAAAATGGTTCATCTCCTCTCTCCTAGGTATTTGAGAAAAGTTGGTGCAGAACAATTGGACCACGACCAAATAAAATAAATCTAAAATTCTATATATATGTTTACGGATAGAAAAGAAGCGGGAGCTCAATTGGCAGATAAACTACTTGGGTATAAGGATCAGGATGTAGTTATTATGGCCATACCCAGAGGGGGATTGCCATTGGGCGCTATCATTGCCCAAACTTTGGAAGCCCCTTTGGAAGTGGCACTTTCCAAGAAAATTGGCCATCCCTTTAATAAGGAATATGCAATAGGGGCGGTAAGTTTGCAAAGCAGGGTTCTTGGTGATAACATCGATGTTGGGAACAGTTATATTGACGAAGAAACCATCCGCATCAGAAAAAAACTAGAGAAACACCATAATATGTACTACACCAACCGAGTGCCCAGCACCCTTAAAGGAAAGACTGTTATTATCGTAGATGATGGCATTGCCACAGGCAACACCATACTGGCTACGGTAGAACTGGTAGGACATCAAAACCCCAAGGCTATCATTGTCGCCATCCCAGTGGCTCCTAGTTCGGCCATTAGAAAATTAAAGCACCACCCCAATGTGGATGAAGTTGTCTGCTTGGAGGTACCTTACGATTTCCGTGCTGTAGGCCAGTATTACCAACACTTCCCACAAGTGAGCGATGCACAAGCCATCAAGATGATGCAGCAAACAGCCAAGGAAAAACAGTGACTTTTCACCTGCCTTTTCCTTCTGGAACACAAGAAATCTCTACGCACAATTCCTCAATATACTATTTGTATAATCGTTGATTTCTGGACAGATACTAGCATAAAAAAAAGGACACTGACCTATGTCATTTTTTTGCTTTCTCCAACTACATAGCTTTGAAATATATTGGGATCCAATATGGCGCCATGACGTCAGCATTACTAATCCAAAAAAAGTATCCATGATTAAAGATTTAAATTCCGAAGCTTGCATAGGTTTACTTGTCAACAATTATATTGGCCGTATTGGCTATATCAGTAAAGAAAATGTGGATATTATTCCCATCACCTATTATTACGATGCCGATCAGCACAGCATTATCTCCTACTCAAGGGAAGGTTTTAAGATTGATGCCATGCGTAAAAACAAATCGGTTTCTTTTCAGGTAGATGAAATTGAGACCGTAAACCAATGGAAATCGGTTTTACTCTACGGTACATATGAGGAGCTGAGCGGTTCCAATGCTAAGCGGCTACTGCACGAATTTTCCGAGGGGGTAAAAAAGAATATTTTAAAAAAGGAGAATACCAGCCCTAAATTTATCAAGGAATTTTCCAGCAAGCTCAGCTCCATAGGCAGTCCCGTAGTCTATCGTATCAATATATCCGAGATGACCGGAAAACAGAGAATTTAAAGTGGTTTTACCCATTTAGTCGAAAACATAGTGCCTTATTTGGCAGATGGTGGTAGGAACGCCCTCTTCGCCCTTATGACCAGGATCATTTGCCGAATGTCCTAAGCCTATTACATTAGTTAGCTGTAATCTTAAATGCACAGGAGATGAAAGATCACATTAAGAAATTTGGCAGCATTGGTATCCATGATATTCCTTGGGTGGGGGGCAAAAATGCTTCATTGGGAGAGATGTACAACCAGCTCACCCAAACAGGGGTCAGGATCCCAAATGGCTTTGCAACCACATCAAAGGCATTTTGGCAATTTTTAGATCAAAACAACATACGGGAAACCCTAAAGAACATTATTGCCGGACTTGATAGGAAAACCTATTCCAATTTAGGCCTTATTGGGGAACGGGCGCGTGACTGTATTTTAAAGAGTGCGCTTTCCCCTTCTTTTTCCAAATCGGTTCTGAAGGCCTACAAAGGCTTGTGTGGAAAAGAAAATAGGGCTGTGGCCGTACGGAGCAGCGCTACGGCCGAAGACCTTCCGAATGCCAGTTTTGCAGGACAGCACGATACCTTTTTGAACGTTATGGGCGAGGAAAAGGTGTTGGAAGCGGTTAAAAAATGCTTTGCCTCACTCTATACGGACCGTGC
>JBFHGV010000411.1:0-4077 GCA_041582955.1 Arenibacter sp. | reverse complement strand
GTAAAGCTGTTGTCGGGAAATCAAAGGTAGACGATGATGTATTGGATAATCTTGAAGAGGTATTGGTGTCCTCCGATGTTGGTGTAGATACAACGTTAAAGATTATCGATAGGATCGAGGCCAGGGTATCCAAAGATAAATATTTGGGTGTCCAGGAGCTTAATGTGATATTAAGGGAGGAGATTGCCGGCCTTTTGTCTGAAACCAATACAGGTAATGATACGGAATTTAGTGTACCCTTATCAAGGAAGCCTTATGTAATAATGGTTGTTGGGGTAAATGGGGTTGGTAAGACTACCACTATAGGAAAATTGGCCTATCAATTTAAGAAACAGGGATTAAAGGTGGTGCTGGGTGCAGCAGATACATTTAGGGCCGCTGCCATTGATCAGTTGCAGGTTTGGGCAGATCGGGTAGATGTTCCCATTGTAAGACAGAACATGGGCAGTGATCCTGCCTCCGTAGCTTTTGATACCCTTAGCTCTGCCGTAAAACAAGATGCGGACGTGGTAATCATTGATACGGCCGGTAGATTGCACAATAAGGTTAATTTAATGAACGAGTTGACCAAGGTGAAGCGTGTAATGCAAAAAGTGGTAGAGGGTACCCCGGACGATGTGCTATTGGTCTTGGACGGTTCTACAGGGCAGAACGCTTTTGAGCAAGCTAAACAGTTTACTAAGGCTACCGAGGTTACTTCTTTGGCGGTTACCAAACTGGACGGGACTGCAAAAGGAGGGGTAGTAATAGGTATATCCGATCAATTCCAGATTCCAGTGAAATATATTGGTGTGGGTGAAGGTA
Organism: Arenibacter sp.; assembly: GCA_041582955.1. Taxonomy (GTDB): domain Bacteria; phylum Bacteroidota; class Bacteroidia; order Flavobacteriales; family Flavobacteriaceae; genus Arenibacter. The sequence continues at coordinate 3,273 of JBFHGV010000411.1, read as the reverse complement.
TAGAGGACCTTCAGGTTTTTAATAAGATAGAATTTGTAGATTCTTTTTTTAGCAATAAGGAATGAGGTTGATCCGCCGATTGCTTAGGGCAGTAGTTCTAGTGTTGTTATTGGCAACGGTGGTCTATTTCTGTGGCCCCAAGGTAGAGAGGCCAAATTTGACCATGGAGTTGCCAAAAATGGCATCGGACCTAAATATTCTTCAGCATAATCTTTACGGGCGGGAAAAGGCCAATCCAAAAATCAAGGCCAATAATGCATCGCAGATAATCTGGTATGATTCTGTTCCTAGGGTAACGGAATATACCATACTCTACCTTCATGGCTGGTCTGCCAGTCACGAGGAAGGAGCACCCTTGCATAAGGAGTTGGGCCAACGATACGGGGCAAATGTATATTTGCCTAGATTGAAGGGGCACGGCGTTGAGGAGGAAAATGCCATGCTGGATTTAACCGCTGAGGCTTATTTTGAGTCGGCCAAAGAGGCCTTGGCCATAGCAAAACAAATAGGGAAAAAGGTAATCGTTATGGGGACTTCTACGGGGGGTACCTTGGCCTTATATTTGGCTCATGCCAACAAAGATATTGCTGGTCTTTTGCTGTATTCTCCCAATGTGGAAATCTATGATCCTACAGCGCCCTTGTTGTCGGGTCCTTGGGGTTTGCAGATAGTAAGAACGGTAATGGATGGAGACTTCTACAAGTCGGAGGCCGATTCCCTCAAAAAGCGCTATTGGACTACGAGATATCGGGTAGAGGCATTGATTCAGCTACAGGCCCTGTTGGATGAAACCATGGGAGTTGAGGTTTTTCAGCAGATTCATCAGCCTACATTTTTGGGGTATTACTACAAAAATGAAGAGGAACAAGATAGGGTAGTATCGGTTCCTGCTATGTTGGATATGTACAATCAACTAGGGGTTAAGGATAGTTTAAAGCGAAAGGTGGCTTTCCCTCATGTAGGGAACCATGTGATGACCTCTTATATTACATCAAAAGACCTGGAATCTGTAAAAGTGGAGACCATTAAGTTTTTGGAAGAGGTCATCATGCTACGGCCATTGGAATAAGTTGGCTCGTTTTTGTTTTAGTTGATTAGATCATTGATTTTCTGCCATAATTCTGTGTCAAAGGAGGACGGTCCCAATTCTTCTTCATTGGCAGAATCGCCTAACCTTACAATAACCAGTCCTCTACTGGGTACCACGTAAAGCTTTTGGTCTAACGCTCCTAAGCCGGCTATAAGGTCGTCTGGGGCATCGGGTATCAATTTTCCGGTATATAAATCCTCGGTCCCAGGAAGTCTATAATTACTTTTTCCATTTAACCACCAGAGGTAGCCGTAGGATTTATTTAAGTTTTGCGAAGTATTGGTCATGGCTTCAAAATAGGCGGGGTCGTCCAAGATTTTGTTGTTGTTCCAAATTCCTTTATTGAGGTTTAGTAGTCCAAAACGGGCCATACTTCTGGCATTGCTAAAATAAAGGTTTAGGTAGCCAGTTTTTATCCAAGTCCCTTGCATGCCAATTTTGTTGCGCACCTTGTCATTAAAATAATCTTTAAAATCTTGATTTGCCGCAGCACTAATTATATTGTCCAAAAGAGTGTAGGTGGCATTGTGGTAATACCAAAAGGTGTTGGGATCATTCTTGTAGACAAGGCATTGCTTCTCTGTGCAAAAATTGTTTTCAACCGTATAATCCAGGCCTGTGGTCATGCTAAGGTGGTTTTTAACGGTAATCATCTCTTCTTGTTCTGGCATCAGGGAGGACCAGCCTTTTCCCATATAGTCCGATGACGCTTTTTCTATGGACAACAGGCCTTCCTTTTGTGCAATACCTACTGTAAAGGCGTTAAGGGTTTTTGCTGCGGAGTTCCATGAGTGGTTTTTGTTGGCCGTAAAATCCCCAAAATACTGCTCCATTACTATTTTTCCATCTTTAAGCAGTATAAAGGCATCTGTATTGTTGAATTCCAGGAAGCTGTAAAGCGCTTGTTCCGCACCGGCCGTCCAACCTAGTTCTTCTATCGTAGAGGTTTCCCATTCATCTGAATGCAATGGTGGAAAGTAGAGGGCTTTCTCATTGGGTGTTTGTGGCTGATCAACATTGCTTTTGGAGCATCCCATTATACAGTAGATAAGGAATATACTGGAAATTAGAAAACTAGCTTTCATAGGGCGTTGTTACTTAGAGTTCAAAACGTTATAATGGATTAACGGTGAAAAATAAAAAAAGATATATCATTGCAATCTTTTTTCAAGTTGTACTTTTGCACTTTATTTAGAAAATATGCGTACAAAATCACTTAAGAAGAATAGGATCAATGTAGTAACCTTGGGATGTTCCAAAAATGTATACGATTCGGAGGTGTTGATGGGTCAGTTACGGGCAAACGATAAAGAGGTTGTACATGAAGAAGAAGGGAATGTTGTAGTGATAAATACCTGTGGGTTTATTGCCAATGCCAAGGAGGAGAGTGTAAATACTATATTGGATTACGTTCAAAAGAAGGAAGCTGGTGAAGTTGATAAAGTATTTGTTACAGGCTGTCTAAGTGAGCGCTATAAGCCAGATCTGCAGAAGGAAATCCCAGATGTGGATGAGTATTTTGGGACCAGTGAACTGCCTAATTTGTTAAAGGCTTTGGGGGCGGATTATAAGCACGAACTTATAGGGGAGCGCTTAACTACAACCCCTAAGAATTATGCTTACTTAAAAATAGCCGAGGGCTGCGATAGGCCATGCTCTTTCTGTGCTATCCCAATTATGAGAGGAAAACACAGAAGTACACCTATAGAGGACCTAGTAGAGGAAGCTAACAAATTAGCAGCAAAAGGGGTGAAGGAGCTTATCCTTATTGCACAGGATTTAACCTACTACGGCCTGGATTTATACAAGAAAAGAAATCTAGCGCAATTATTGCAGGAACTGGTCAAGGTAGATGGTATAGAATGGATAAGGTTGCACTATGCCTTTCCTACTGGCTTCCCCATGGATGTTCTGGAAGTGATGAAAAAGGAGCCTAAGGTGTGTAATTACCTTGATATTCCATTGCAGCATATATCGGACGCTATTCTAAAAAGTATGCGCAGGGGTACTACACAGGCCAAAACAACTCAGTTGTTGCGCGACTTTAGGGCGGCTGTACCAGAAATGACCATTAGGACCACATTGATCGTGGGTTATCCTGGGGAGACAGAAGAAGATTTTCAAACCTTAAAAACCTGGGTAGAAGAAATGCGTTTTGAACGTCTTGGTTGTTTTACCTATAG
>JBFHGV010000410.1:0-4079 GCA_041582955.1 Arenibacter sp. | reverse complement strand
GTCCTTTTAAAAAAAAGAATGACAAGAGTCCTATTAATCTTATTGGTGTTTTTTGTTCAGTACGCCTCTTCTCAGACCAAGGTGGGTGGAGTAGTTGTGGATGAAGCAGGAGAGCCGGTCTCCTTTGCCAATGTACTGTTCAAGGGGTCTTCCGAAGGAACCATTACCAATGACAATGGTAGGTTTTATATGGAGTCTGAAAGCAGTCATGCTGTCTTGGTAGTCTCGTTTATTGGTTACGAGACCAAGGAAATTCCACTTAATGCCAAGGTTAACTACGATATGAACGTAGTGCTTATGGAGGCTAGTGAGCAGCTCAACGAGGTTGTGGTCTATGTTGGCAAGACCGACAAAAAGAATAATCCCGCCATTGATATTTTAAAGAAAATTTGGTCCAAAAAGCGCAACAATGGGGTGCATATGTTTAAGCAATATCAATATGATAAGTATGAGAAGGTAGAGTTTGACCTGAATACTATTGATAGTGCTCTCATGAAAAGTAAGGTCTTTAAAGGTCTGGAGTTTGTTTTTAAGGATTTGGATACCTCCAGGATAACCGGTAAGACCTATTTGCCCATTTTTCTTAACGAGACCTTTTCAAAGGTATATGGAAATAATGAAATGGCGGTTGAAAAGGAAGATGTGAAGGGGAGCAAAAATTCGGGGTTCAATAATAATCAGGCCATTATTGCATTTGTTGCGGACTTGTACAATGACTATGATATTTATGATAATTATTTAAAATTTTTCGATAAAAGTTTTACCAGTCCGTTGTCCAAGACTGGAGTGGATACCTACAATTATGTTTTGTCAGACAGTGCCTTTATAGATAATAAATGGTGCTACAATATTGTCTATTACCCTAGAAGAAAGAATGAACTCACTTTTAAGGGTAATTTCTGGGTAAATGACACTACCTACGCTGTAAAAAACATCAATTTGGCGGTGACCAAAAGTGCCAATATCAATTGGGTAAAGGAGATTTATATTGAACAGGAGTTTGATGTGGTAAACGATTCCGTTTTTCTGTTGACAAGAGATTATATGCTCTCCGATTTCAGTTTTAATAAAAAGGAGAAATCCAAGGGGGTTTATGGCAAGAGAACAACGGTATACGGTGGATATAAATTTAACGAGCCCAAACCCAAGGAGTTTTATAAGGCCAAAACGGACCCCTTTGATCCCTTGGTACTGGATAAGGAGGATGCATTTTGGGAAGCCAATAGGCTAGAGTCTTTAAATAAGGACGAAAGGGGGATATACAAACTGTTGGATACCCTTAAAACGGTCCCTAAATTTAAGACGTACTATAATATGGTCAGCATATTGGCCTCTGGCTATGTGGAGATAGATAAATGGAATTTGGACCTTGGTGATGTTTACAGTGTTTTTGGTTATAACGAGGCAGAAGGGGTGCGCGTGAGGGCTGGGGCTAGAACATATTTTGGACAAAATGATCCTTGGAGGTTACAGGGCTACATAGCCTATGGTTTTGGGGACGATAAATTTAAATATGGTATTTCCGGAAAGTGGTTGGTAGATAAAAAATCACGGTTTATAGTTTCGGCAGGTAAACGAAGGGATGTGGAGCAATTGGGGGTCAGTTTAACGTCTACCACCGATGTGTTGGGGAGGAGCATTGCTTCATCTTCAGTTTTTACCGTAGGTTCCAACGATAGGCTTAGCACCATAGACCTTAGTACATTTAATATGGAGGTAGAGCCGGTAAGGAATGTAAGGCTTAGGGTTGGAGGAGCCTACAGAACCATAGGTTCGGCCCTGCCCGAAGCCTTTAGTCTAGATTATATAGATCCCTCCTCCCCATCAGGGATCTCCTCTGAAATAGACCAGTTTGAACTTTCTACCAATCTAATATATACTCCAGGTAAGCGGACTATTGGTAATGGGGTAGAGCGCAAGGATGTGAATGATGATTACAGTACACTGTTTCTCACCTATACCAACGGAATTAAAAATTTCATGGAAAGCGACTTTGACTACAAAAAAGTTCAATTTAGCTATACACAGCCGTGGCAGTTGGGCGGTTTTGGTAGGTTGCTAAGTACTGTGGAGATGGGGAAAACCTTTGGGGAGGTACCCCTGGGGCTGCTCAATGCTATCCCGGGAAACCAGACTTTTTTCTCCGTGTACAATACCTTTTCCAATCTGGATTTTTATGAATTTGTTACCGATACCTATGTTTCGGCGCATTTTGAGCATAATTTTAACGGAAGGTTATTTTCTAGAATTCCGATTGTAAAGAAATGGAATTTAAGGGAGATTGTGGGGGTAAGAGGCGTTTGGGGAGCCCTTAGTGATGAAAATAAAATTTTGAGTTCGCCGGCAAATATCCCACTGATGGCGCCAAAGGACAAGGTTTATTGGGAGTATTCCTTTGGAGTGGGAAATATATTTAAGATTTTAAGAATTGATTTTAACTTCAGGGGCAATTATTTGGATAACCCTGATGCAAGGTCTTTTGGGGTAACCGGATCGTTTGGATTTTATTTCTAAGCCCAAGAAATGCCCGGTACCTAATAATTATTTGTAATTTAGAAAATTGAAAAATAAACATAACCTATGAGCAGTGAAGAAATTACCTCGTTTGATGTATTGATAGAGATCCCAAAGGGGAGCAGGAATAAGTATGAATACGATTTTGAATTAAAAAAGATTAGATACGATAGGATGATATTTTCATCCATGATGTATCCGGCAGATTATGGGTTTATCCCGGAAACTCTTGCTTTGGACGGGGATCCTTTGGATGTCCTTGTTCTTGTTACGGAAGCAACATTCCCAGGTTGCGTAATGGAAGTTAAGCCAATTGGCGTTTTCCATATGACCGATGAAAAGGGGCCAGATGAAAAAGTTATTTGCGTGCCGGTGTCCGATCCTGTATGGAACAGAATTTCTAACCTTGATGAGCTGAATCCTCATTTAATTAAGGAAATAGAACATTTTTTTAAAGTTTATAAAGACTTGGAAAAGAAGAAAGTTGATGTAGGCGGTTGGGGCGATATTCAGGAGGCCAAGGATATCGTGGCTAAATGTATACAACGGTTTAAGGACAGCGATGTACCAGTAAAAGACGTTAGTATAAAGTATTAAAACTTTTCTTAGTTAATAAGTTGAAAAGCAATATTATGGAAATAGTATTGCTTTTTTTATTCTGTCATATTTTACTACATTAGCCAGTAACATAACTTTATAAACAATCAAACTAATGGAATCAATAATTATTTATTTGCCAGTAATCATGGCATTAATTGGTCTTGCTTTTATGGCCGTAAAAAGGTCTTGGGTATTAAAACAAAATGCTGGGGATGGAAAAATGAAAGAAATCTCGGATTATATCTATGAGGGGGCCTTGGCTTTTTTAAAAGCGGAATATAAATTATTGACAATTTTTGTTTTAGGGGCCAGTGTTGCTCTGGCTGCAATTTCTTTTATAGTGCCCACTACACATATTCTTATTGTAGTGGCTTTTATTTTTGGGGCGTTTTTTTCTGCCTTGGCAGGGAATATGGGGATGAAAATTGCAACAAAAACCAATGTTAGGACTACACAAGCTGCACGTACCAGCTTGCCCGAGGCCCTCAAAATATCCTTTGGAGGAGGTACGGTAATGGGTTTGGGTGTTGCCGGTTTGGCCGTTTTGGGTTTAACCACGGCTTTTATACTCTTATTTCAATTTTTTATGAGTGGCTCGTGGACATCTACCGAAGATATGACTATTGTTCTTGAAACATTGGCCGGATTTTCACTTGGTGCAGAATCTATAGCATTGTTCGCTAGAGTGGGTGGTGGTATCTATACCAAGGCTGCCGATGTAGGTGCAGATTTAGTGGGGAAAGTTGAGGCCGGAATTCCGGAAGATGATCCAAGAAACCCTGCTACCATTGCTGATAATGTAGGGGACAATGTAGGGGATGTGGCCGGTATGGGAGCAGATTTATTTGGCTCTTATGTGGCTACCGTTTTGGCTGCCATGGTTCTTGGAAACTATGTTATTAAGGATATGGGCGGAGCCATAGAAGATGCTTTTGGTGGTATTGGACCCATTTTGTTGCCCATGG
>JBFHGV010000409.1:0-4082 GCA_041582955.1 Arenibacter sp. | reverse complement strand
TGGATATTTGATTACAAAGTCCTTTATCGTAGGGGTAAAAGCTAATTTTTAAACTTAAAAAAATGAAAAATTATATATATAAAACAATTTTTGGTATTGGTATCCTGCTTTCGGGATTTTCATGTACAGAGTTGGATTTGGTTCAAGAGGACGCTGCCAGTTCAGGAAGTTGGTATCAGAATAAGGATCAATTTAGACAATCCCTGAATGAAGGTTACAGAGAAGTATTTTGGCCTATGGATCAATCGGCAAATGGTTGGACAGACGATTGGCAAAGAAGGGATGCTTTGGATGCCATAAAGGCGGGGAATGTTTCTTCTGAATATGGTACGGCATCAACAAATTGGTCCAATATGTACAAGGCCATAACTAGGGTTTTGGTGGTTATCGAAAAACTTGAAGCACAGGACGTACTTACCGCAGATGACACCAAATTATTTAAGGCAGAAGCTAATTTTTTAAGGGCATCCTACTGGTCATATCTCATCTCTCATTACGGTGATGTTCCTTTTTATGAAGAGGAGCTTACGGTAGAAGAATCTTTCGAAATAGGGAGGACCAATAAGGATGAAATTCTTCAAAGAATTTACGCTTATTATGATGATGCGGCTCTTAATTTGCCTGTTTCATATGGAGGTTTAAAGTATGCTACCAAAGGAGCGGCCTATGCTATGAAGGCTAGGATTGCACTTTATATGGGAGATCATGCAACGGCCGCAGAAGCTGCGGAAGATTGTATGGATTTAGGGGAATACGAACTTTATCCAAATTTTGAGGAACTTTTTGTTTCTAGTACAAAAAATTCAAAGGAGACTATCTTTCATATTCCCAGAAATGCCGATTTAAATGAGATAAGAAACGATAATGTTCGGGATTACTTACCACGAAATCATGGGGGCTGGGGAGCAAGAAATCCGAGTTGGGAGTTATTGGCGTCGTTTGAATGTACTGATGGTTTGCCAGTGGATGAATCTCCGTTGTTCGACCCCCAAAATCCATTTAAAAATAGAGATCCAAGGTGCAGTATGACCATAGCGCCATTTGGATCCTTAGTAGATGGTGACGGTCTGGAAAGCAGTGATGGCTCAAACTTTATGGGCTTGGAATACACCCCTAATCCTACTAAAAAGGAGGTGTTGGATTTTTCTAATAATAGCCTCATAAAAAACAATGATACCCAGTCAGTTGCCGCCTTTGCCTCTTTTAATGGCTTGGCTTGGAAAAAGGGAGTGGACGAAGATTGGAAAGACTATCTCACAGATCCCGATTTAATAGTTATACGATATGCCGATGTTTTATTGATGTACGCTGAGGCAAAAATTGAATTAAACCAGATCGATGCAAGTGTACTTGGAGCTATTAACCAGGTGCGTGACCGTGCATACGCTAATTCTGGCAAACCGAATCCGACTGTGACGACAACCGATCAGAATGAATTGCGGTATAAGGTTAGAAACGAAAGACGTGCCGAATTGGCTTTTGAAGGTAGGCGGTACATGGATCTTATACGTTGGCGTCTTGCTGAAAAGGCTCTTACTGGAAATTCTTACGGAATGTTGAATGTTGCAACGGATGGAAATGTAACTGTTCCTCCCACGGGACCCTTAATGGACAATGTAGTAAATCCAGGATTATGGTTTTGGGGCATGAAACCAGAAGTAGACGAGGACGGGTTACCGGATTTTTCAGCCCTGTTAAATGCCGGACTCTGTAGATCCTTAAATACCATCAATTTCCCAGAACGTCAATATCTATGGCCTATACCGGCTTCCGAGCGTTTGTTGAATCCAAATTTAACACAGAATACAGGTTACTAAAATTTGAATCCCTGGAAATAGTAATATTTTCAGGGATGATAGTTTTTGAGTTTTAAAAAAAAAGTGATGTGGAAAGTGTTAGTTGGTAAGACTTCCCTAGATGAAATTATGTGATATAACTATTACTAATTGGGTTGCTGAAAGCAACTTCAACCTAAAAAACAGAAATTAGAAATGAAAAGAGTTCTTAATACGTATTTCTTTTATCCCATAAGTATTTTTTTATTCTGCTGTTCACTATCCTGTAAAGACAAGATAGATGAAAATGGAACAGCGCCGAAGACAGATAAGTACAAGTCTATCAGTGGGATATATCCACATTTGGCTATGTATAACTTAGGTGGGGAATGTGGCACGGGGGCAGTTGTACCCTGGGCCGATAAATTATGGGTCATTACTTATAGTCCCCATCAACCTAATGGCTCTTCGGATAAGTTATTCGAAATTACAACAGATCTAGATCAATCTGTGAGGAAGGAAAGTATAGGTGGTACCCCGGCCAACCGTATGGTTCATTTGGAAAGTAATAAACTATTTATAGGACCCTACGCCATTAATGGGGATGACGGTAAAGTAACAGCTATTCCCTACGAAAAAATGCCAGGCAGGCATACTGGTAACGCTCGTCATTTGTTTGATCCGGAGGGCAAAATTTATTATGCAACTATGGAGGAAGGGTTTTATGAGGTAGATGTCAATACCTTGGAGCCCACTACCCTCTATCCAGATGCCAATGCATTGCGTAAAGCTAAGGATATGGCACAATTTGGACCCTTATTGCCTGGGGCCCATGGTAAAGGACTTTATTCTGGTCAGGGAGTTATGGTGTATAGCAACAATGGGGAAGCCAACCATGAAGCCTTGGGAAAGTTTGATGTTGAGTCAGGTGCATTGTCTGAGTGGGATGGTAAGGAATGGAAGGTTGTTAGGCGCAACCAATTTGTTGAAGTTACCGGACCAGGAGGTATTTACGGAAATAAAGATCCGGAAAATGATCCTATTTGGGCCACCGGTTGGGATTTTAAATCCGTGTTGGTGGGTGTTCGAAATCCCAAAACAGGTTGGGATTATTACAGGCTGCCAAAGGCAAGTCACTCTTATGATGGTGCACATGGTTGGAATACCGAATGGCCTAGGATCAGAAATATCGGCACAGAAGGCCAGGCAGAGTATTTAATGACCATGCATGGCATGTTCTGGCATTTTCCCGAAACGTTTACCGCCAGTAATTCGGCTGGAATTAGACCGCGTTCATCTTATTTAAAAGTAATCGGTGATTTTAGTAGATGGAAGGACCAATTGGTTTTTGGTTGTGACGATTCTGCACAGAAGGAGTTTTTAAATACCCGTAAGCAGAAGGGTAGTTTGATTGGTCCAGGGCAATCCAATTCCAATCTTTGGCTTACCTCTCTGGACAAGCCGGACCAATTGGGGCCTACCACAGCGGAAGGCGCGGTATGGATTTCCGAAGATATCGGGTCCAATGAATTATCAGAGCCCTTTCTTTTTGCAGGTTGGGACAATAGATCGGCGTGGATAAAGAATGAAGGTACCACTGTAGTTTCTTTTATCTTTGAAGTGGACAAGAAGGGGGATGGTAATTGGACTCCTTTAAAGTCGGTTAACATGTCTCCCGGTGAGTCTGGCCATATTGTATTCCAAGATGATGAAATAGGAGAGTGGGTAAGGGTTAAACCAAATAAGGCAACGAAAGCTACCCTACATTTTTTCTATGGGGACACAGATGAGAGGAGTATTAATCCAAGCTCTATTTTTAAGGGAGTTGCGGATATTTCTAACACTAATGCCAGTGGAGGGCTACTCTGGGCTTTAGGAGATGATAGGCGTACCCTTGGAGTGTTGGCCGGAAGCGTTAGCACCAAGGGATTCCAAGAAACTGGTTACTACGAATTGGATTCCTTACTAAATCTGGTTAAAAAGGAGGACATTAAAACAGTGGAACTTATTCGAGACAAGGTGGCCATTCCTAAAAACGTAGTGACCACAGATGAAGCTTCCGTTCTGATTGTAGATGACCAAGGTAGACGCTGGAGATTACCTAAGGGCAATAATGCTTATAGGGAAGGCATGGATAACGGAGCTTTGCGCATTTGTCGTGAAGTTTCTACTGAGCGTGATCTATTGAATTGCTCAGGGACTTTTTATGAATTGCCTGCTGAGAATGCCGATGGTTTTGCAAAAATACGACCAGTAGCTTCCCATAATATGCTTATTCATGACTACGCCTCATACCGAGGATTATTC
>JBFHGV010000408.1:0-4098 GCA_041582955.1 Arenibacter sp. | reverse complement strand
TCATTCCCATAGAGTGGAGAGTATGATAATGGGAGGGGCCATAATGAAATTAAACCTGAGGTCTCAAATATTGATGAAACTTGGAGTCGTTCTAAAATCCGTTGTTCCTTATTTGTGGTTGTACAAGTTTTTTGCCTTTGTTATCATGCCCAACAAAAACCATAAGGAATCTCGTTTGCTCTTCGTTCGGGAGGCAAAGAAACTTTACCAAAAAGAGTTTATCCGTTGGTTTAGGCTAACCTCCGAAATTAATCCCTTGCTCCGATTTTTTAGGACTGTTGATGTTGCCATTCCCACCTTATATGTAATGGGAGAAGAAGATTATCTCTTTTTGCCCACGGTGCAACAATTAGTACAGGATCACAAAAGTTCCTGTTTGGTAGTGGTAGAAAATTGTGGTCATGTAGTGAACGTAGAGCAGCCTCAATTTTTTAATGATACTGTAATTAAATATCTCTTGGCCAAATAGCCCTTTTAAAAGGGCCTACCACTAAAACGCAATGTTGCGGGCTAAGATGTATTTCCTTTGAGGTGTTAAAAAAAACCGGTGCTCCCACCGGTTTTAATAAACTAACTAACTCAAAAAAATACTAACTCAAATTCTGTTGTCTCTTTTTTTACAGAACACCGGTCAATGGTAGTGTGGCGTCCTTATATTGCTAACGAATTTGTTTTGGATTTATTGTGACAATTCTGTGTGATATGCAGGAACTTTAATCCTGTAGGGCGAAAACCTTTCTTAGGATGTCCGAAGTCCGTGATGATACCTGAGTTCTAATTTCCTTTTCTTCAACCGCTATCATGGTGTAAACGCCCTTAAGTGCCTCTTGGGTCACATAATCTGTTAGGTCTGGGTTTACCTCTCTTGTAAGAGGAAGGTTGTTATATCTGGTGATGAGGTTGCTCCAGATTTGGTCTGCGCCTACTTTTTCAAATGAATTTTTGATCACAGGGTTAAATTTCTGATAAAGTTCTTTCTCTGTGGCCTGTGTAAGGTAAAGGGTTGCTGCATTATCTGCTCCCAAAAGAATATTTTTAGCATCTTCAAAAGTAATTCCTTTTACGGCGTTAACAAATATAGGGGTTGCTTCGCTGACCGCATCTTCTGCCGCCCTGTTCAATATTTTTAAGCCCTCGTCGGCCAAATTGGATAATCCAACATCCCTAAGGGTTTTGTCTACCTTCTGCAATTCTTCGGGTAAGGTGATCTTTACCAGTTCGTTTTTTAAAAAACCATCTGGTTGTGTAAGTTTACTGACTTGTTTTTGGATACCCATTTCCAGTGCTTCCCGCAAGCCCTGGGCAATTTCAGTGTTGCCAATTGCTCCGCCCTGTGGCAACTGGTTTACAACCTGCTGTAGTTGGGTGCACCCAAATAATTGAAATAAGATTAGGCTTAGTAGAATTTTTTTCATCGCTTCTTTTTAAGTGGTTATAATGGCTTTTTAAGCCTTTTTTTATGAAAAAATCACGGTTTTGTTGTTGTAAACCATGGTTTTTCTTCTGATATGGAGTTTTACCGCTCTAGAAAGAACTATTTTCTCCAAATCCCGTCCCTTGGTTATAAAATCCTTGATACTGTGGGCGTGGGTAACTGTGGTAACATCTTGTTCAATAATAGGCCCGGCATCAAGTTCTTCTGTTACATAGTGACTGGTGGCACCAATAATCTTTACCCCTCTCTCAAATGCTGCATGGTAAGGCTTGGCACCGGCAAAAGCTGGTAAAAAGGAATGGTGTATGTTGATGATTTTATTGGGATAATGGTCAATGATTTTTTTTGTAATAATCTGCATATATCGTGCCAGGACTATAAAATCTATGTTGTATTCTTGAAGCAGGGACAATTGGCGGTTTTCTGCTTCTACCTTATTGTCTTTGGTTACCGGTATATGGTAGTAGGGAATATCAAACTGTTTGGCAACATACTCCAAGTCTGCATGGTTGCTGAGAATAAAAGGTATGTCTACTTCCAGTTCACCAGAGTTGAACCTACTTAATAGGTCGTATAGGCAATGATTGTACTTGGAGACAAACAAGGCCATTTTAGGTTTTGTAGAGCCTAAATGTAAGCTCCATGGCATTTGGTAGGACTGGGCCAATTCTTCCTCAAACTGTTGCTTCAGATTTTGAACCGCGGGAATATTCTTTTCAAAATCGCTTTCTAGTCTCATAAAGAAGACCCCAGCTTCCTTATCTACATGCTGGTCTATATAAATAATGTTTCCGCCCTTGCGGTGGATAAAACCGGTTACCGAGCTTATTATCCCCGATTGGTCTGGGCAATGGATTAGTATGGTTGTTTTCAAAGTGTAGTTATTTTTTACTGTAAAATTAGGATTTTAGGAATGAAGCGCCTTATACGCGTCTTATTTTTATAAAATTCTTATTTTATGTTTATATTTTTTGTGATTTTGTTAAATTGCATTCATATAATCGCCCTTTTTTTGTCTATACCTATAAGTGTATGCCCAATATTGGTTTTTTTCATGAAACCAGTAGGGGGAAATGCGAGGGCATTGATGGGGCTTACAAACTTTATGGGTAAAAATAAGTTAGTATGAAACAAAAATCACCTTATATTCCCAAAAATAAGGTCCGTATAGTTACCGCGGCCGCTCTTTTTGATGGACATGATGTGGCTATCAATATGATGCGGCGAATTATTCAGTCTACCGGAGTGGAGGTCATTCATTTGGGGCATGATAGGAGTGTTTTGGAGGTGGTTGATTGTGCTATTCAGGAAGATGTGAATGCTATTGCCATTACTTCTTATCAGGGAGGGCATGTGGAGTATTTTAAATATATGTACGATCTGTTGAAGGAGCGTGGTGCCGGTCATATCAAAATTTTTGGCGGTGGAGGTGGGGTGATCCTTCCTCATGAAATAAGGGAGTTGATGGAATATGGCATAACGCGAATATATTCCCCTGATGACGGTAGGACCTTGGGGTTACAGGGTATGGTAAATGATTTGGTGCGCCAAAGTGATTTTTCTGTTTTGGAGAGTAATGGCCAAAGCCCTAAAAAGCTTATCCAATCTTTAGGAAAAAAAGAAGTGGGTAGCATTGCAAGGTTTATTACTATGGCGGAGAATAAGGAAGAGGAATTTGCTACTTTTTTTTCAAAAGTAGATGAGAATGAGAACTTGGCACCCGTACTTGGGGTAACCGGCACCGGGGGTGCTGGAAAATCAAGTTTGGTAGATGAGTTGGTGAGAAGATTTTTGGTTGATTTTCCCGATAAAACCTTAGGAATTATATCAGTAGATCCGTCTAAAAGAAAGACCGGGGGGGCACTGCTTGGAGATCGTATCCGTATGAACGCCATAAATAATTCCAGAGTTTATATGAGGTCTTTGGCAACAAGACAATCCAATTTGTCTTTGTCTAAATACGTTGATGAGGCTATAAAGGTGTTACAGGTGGCGGAGTATGATTTAATAATTTTGGAAACATCAGGAATAGGGCAGGCCGATACTGAGATAATAGCGCATAGTGATCTATCGCTTTATGTGATGACACCTGAATTTGGTGCAGCCTCCCAATTGGAAAAAATTGATATGTTGGACTTTGCGGATGTGGTGGCTCTTAATAAGTTTGATAAAAGGGGTGCCCTAGATGCTTTAAGGGATGTAAAAAAACAATTCGTCAGAAACCATGGGCTATGGGAAGCGAATCAGGACGATTTACCGGTAATAGGGACCATTGCCTCTCAATTCAACGACCCGGGCATGAATCGTTTGTATGGTCTGCTAATTCAGCAATTGGTAAACAAAACTGGAGCTGCATTACAGAGGCCTGCCCAGGAAAAGGTAAATGAAACGGCTAAAGTGCATATTATTCCGCCTGGGCGTACGCGCTATTTATCGGAGATTGCTGAGAATAACCGGGCATATGATAAGGAAGTTCTGGAACAGGCAGAAGTGGCGCAACGATTATATGGGCTGTTCAAAACCATTCAAAGCGTTGCCAATTTGGATAAAACTATTGATTTAAACCGGTACATTTCGCAAGCTGGGCTAGAGGTAAACACCTTGTTGGAGTCAACGAAACAGGAGGATAAAAAGGAGCTACTGTCTTTATTGATCAAGGAATT
>JBFHGV010000407.1:0-4099 GCA_041582955.1 Arenibacter sp. | reverse complement strand
TTTTTTGGTAATGTGGTTTAAAACCATATTGGCCAGACCAATGTCATACGCCAGTCGGTTTCCATTCTGTTCAAAGGAAATATTGCTAATGCCACCTAGGTTGAGGCAAAAATCATATTTTCCAAAAAACAGCCGATCGCCAATTGGCACCAATGGTGCTCCTTGTCCGCCTAGGGCTACATCGTTGGTTCTAAAATCGCATATTACCTTTATACCGCTAGTGTTGGCGAGATGCTGTCCTGAGCCTATCTGGAAAGTTAGTCCATTTTGAGGTTGGTGGTGGGTAGTATGTCCGTGACTGGCAATAAAATCGACCTCTAATTGATGGGAGTTGATAAATTCCTTGGTTTGTTCTCCCAACCAATCGCCATAGCTGTTGTGGAATTGTAGTAGTTGGTCTGCTGGCAGGAAAATGGAGTTTTTTAATTTATCCTGCATTTCTACTGAATATGAGATACTAAGGGTATCATGGATTTTAAATTCCCAACCTTCCTTGGTTTCCCAAATGTGGCAATATGCTAAATCGAGTCCGTCCAATGAGGTTCCGGACATTAACCCAATAACTTTATAAATTTTCATTCTTGTTTATTTTAGTGCTATCCTATAGGCTAGTCCAAGTTATTCTGAAAGTACAAAAATTACCGAAATCGGTTTTTTCTCATCGTTGGTCACCTCTTGAAAATGCCGAAGTAGAAGTTCTGATCTTTTAAAGACGGTCATCCATGATTCAAAGGTACGTGCGTACCATGAATGGCCATCCGTAAAATTCCCGGGTAGACCTTTCCATGAATCCCTGACCCATTGGCTTTTGTACTCCAAGTTGTTTTGTAATAAGAAATAAGGATGTAGCGTTTGTATGGCGATATATCCATTTATAGACAAGGCTTGCCTTATTTGTTTAAGCAGTGGTACAAGTCCTTCTTTTTGATATAGGCTAAAATTAAAAATAGCAGCATCAAATGGTGCTTCTGGAATGGCTTTGCCTCTGGTTATTTCTTCATATGACAGCTGATAAAAAGTGCCAGCGCCTTTTATTCTTGCATTTTCCAATAATTGGGGAATACTGTCTAGCCCTACCACGGATTTGTCCATGTTAGAAAGACTTCTGCCAAGCCAGCCTTCGCCGCAACCTACATCCAAAATTTTGGAGGCGGGAGAATTGCCAATAATTTGGACAATGGCTTTGTTGGTGTACAATCTGGATTTAATTTCTCCATTGTCCAATAGCTTGATCCATTCGCTGGCATTTTTGTTCCACGATGAAATAATATCATTATTCATAGTTTTGGTCTTTTTTAGGACCTATGGAAACCGGCAATTTTCCTTTGGCTTCCAATTGGCCCATGAAATGTGCTAGGGCAATTTCCTGAAATGCTTTAAAATTTTGGTACCCCAATACTAGACACTTTGCCAAATGATATGGAATGTGATGTAGTACGTAAGGATTTCCAAAAACATAAAGAACCACATTCTTGGTCCTCAATAAGGTGTCTATCTCTTTTAGTTCCTCTTTTTTAATTTCAAACTTATTTTGTGGCTTCACCTTTGGGGGATAAAGAATAATTAATACGTTCTCCTCATTTTTCTGGCTTTTGTTGGCTATTGGGGATAGCTGTTCTGCAAATGAGCAATCGGGTGAAGTACCAAATACCACAGGGGTAAAGCCTTGGTCCCTAAAATTATCCAAGATTTGTTTACTACCGTGTACAAGGGTAAGGCTTTCTGCGGCCAATTTGCGGTTTAGTTCATCTGTTGGTTCTATGGCGCTAGGTTCATGAGTACTGTTAAAGGCTCTTTCCTTAAGTTTCCAAACCCGTTTAAAGCGCTCCTCAATTTCCAAGGGGTCTGCTTTGCTCAAGATAGATTCTATGCCTTCGGAGGTATGTTCTGCAAAACAGAGTATATCATTGCCAGCATCAAAGGCACGCCATTCCAGCTCACCCTTTATAGGAAACATTTTGCTTACGCTGTGCATGTTTAATGCATCGGAAATAACTACGCCATTAAAATTCAGCTCTTTTCGCAGGAGTCCTTTAATAATAGGTTTAGAAATGGTAGCGGGAGTGCCTTTTCCGTTGTCCAGGGAGGGAACGGATAAATGTCCTACCATAACACTATCTACTCCAGATTTTATAATTTCCCTAAACGGATAGAGTTCGTTTTCTAAAAGTGTTTCTTTGGATTTCTCTATTAATGGTAAGCCCAGATGGGAATCGGTAGCGGTATCCCCATGCCCGGGAAAGTGTTTGATACAACTAAAAATGCCTTGGCTTGCCGTCCCCTTAATAAACGCTTTTGATTTTTGGGTGACATTGATCTTATCTTCTCCGAAGGAGCGATAACCAATAACCGGGTTGTTGGGGTTGCTGTTAATATCCACTACCGGCGCCAAGTTCCAATGTATGCCAGCTTCCCTGCAGTCGTGTGCTATTTGCTGCCCTACCTTAAAGATCAACTCTTCTTGGTTTGTAGTGGCTCCTAGAGTTATGGCATAGGGGTACTGCGGGGTGTTCTCTATGCGCATAGCCAGTCCCCATTCGGCATCAATACTAATAAGTAATGGGTATTTTGCCGCTTTTTGGTAGCGTTGGATAAGGTTTTTTAGGGTTTTGAGGCTTTCCTCATTGTATTTAATTTGCTTCTTGCCTTCAAAATTAGTGGCTGCACTGGCTCTACTGTGAAAAAAACATAGTCCCCCCACATGCTGCTGGGCGATTAGGTTTTCCAATTCCAGTATTTCATCTTCAGTATCGTTGATAAAGGCGGCGGGCATAAATAACTGTCCTACCTTTTCCCTTATGGATAGGGTATTTGTTGCTGTGTTATATGGGGTTGGATTAGTTGACATCATCATTGGTTTTTTTTCCGTAATCGGCGGGATAAGTTATGTATTTTAATAGAAAAAGGGCTGGCAGGGCGGCAATGACCACCCAAACAAAAAAGTCTCCATAGCCCAGCCATTCCTGTAAGTAACCGCTTATCATCCCTGGGAGCATCATGCCTAGGGCCATAAACCCGGTGGCAATGGCATAGTGCGATGTTTTTGATATTCCTTCTGCAATATAGATAAGGTAAATTAGGAAGGCTGCAAATCCAAATCCATAGCCAAACTGCTCTAAGACTACTGTAGCTACTACTGCCACGATACTTGTGGTGTTGGTAAGGGCCAGAATGGCGTACATGGCATTGGGAATATTTAAGGCCAATACCATGGGCAACATCCATTTTTTAAGTCCGTCCTTGGAAATTAAGATACCTCCAAGAATCCCTCCCAAGGATAACATCACTACACCTACGGTTCCATAAATGGTGCCAACGGCTTCAGTGGAATACCCCAAGCCACCTGCCTGGGTACTATCCAGTAAAAAGGGCGCTGCCATTTTCACCAATTGCGATTCCCCAAGACGGTAGCATAAAATAAAAGCTAGGGCCAAACCTATATTTGGTTTCTTGAAGAAGGAAATAAATACTTCTAAAAACCCCTCTGGTTTTTGCAGAACTACGGCATTGGACGATTCGTATTTTGGGGCCACAAAAAAGTTGGCCACGGTAAGGGATAGCATCAATAGGGCAGAAGCGATCATGGTAACGGACCAGGCTTTGGTATTGTCACCGTAATAGTTTTCCAAGAATCCGGCGAGAATAACAATGAGCCCCTGTCCGGTTATCATGGCCAAGCGATAAAACGTACTTCTCATGCCTACAAAGAAGGCCTGTTTTTTCTCGGTAAGTCCCAACATATAATATCCGTCCGAGGCTATATCGTTGGTAGCCGAAGCAAAAGCGGCCATCCAAAAACAAGCCAGGGTGGTAGTAAAAAATATATTGGCAGGGATGGTTAGACCCACTCCCAAGATGGCCAGGGAAATTATTAACTGCATGGCCAAAAACCATTTTCTTTTAGTGCCATTTAGATCCACAAATGGACTCCATAGCGGTTTCAAAACCCATGGGAGGTATAACCAGCTAGTGTATAAACCGATATCTGAATTGCTGATACCCAGTTTTTTATACATTATTACCGAAACTGTTACTACAAGTACGTATGGAATGCCTTGTGTAAAGTATAAAACAGGAACCCATGCCCATGCCCACTTGT
>JBFHGV010000406.1:0-4104 GCA_041582955.1 Arenibacter sp. | reverse complement strand
TTTGTGTTCCATTTGTGGTCCCTTCCACCACAATGTTTACGCCTGGTAGCGGCAGACCCATTTGATCTGTAACCGTACCTGAGATCGTCTTTTCCTGTGCATAGGAAAAACTCATGAATAAGCCCAAAACTGGAGCCAAAATCCAAGATAGTTTTGATTTCATATAGTTATTTTTTATGAATTAGTTGATCACAAACTTGTGAAAAAAAAGTTAAACATCCTAAGGTTTATCACATATTATTTCTTTTTTGTGCTATCATTAACGGAAACATCTTAGGAAATAAGTAAATTTTTTATTAAAAAAACCACACACAATACCCCTATGTAACCTAAAAACACCCCACACCCTTAATTACCAGGTTATTACAATCCAAAACCAAAACAACAACTTGTCCATTGCTGCTTAAACGTCCTACCCGATTTTCTGTAACCCACGTTGAACTTCTTTATTTTATGGACAAAACAGACCTCCCATTTATATGCTTCAGAATTTGTACGCAACAACTGATCATCGCCATTAAATATTTTTAAATTTGACAAACGTTATAGAAAGGGAATAGAATCCCAAAAAGACTTGGACGCCTGTTAAATTAAAGCTGTATTCAAGTCTGATGAAAAAAGAACATTCACAAATGCTAAAAGCCTTTTACAAAACCCATCTTGAAGCAGGTACAGATGAAGCCGGCAGAGGCTGTTTGGCCGGACCTGTAACGGCGGCTGCAGTTATTTTACCCAAGGATTATAGCAATGACATGCTAAACGATTCCAAAATTTTGACCGAGATTAAACGCAATAGCCTTAAACCCGTTATAGAAACTGATGCTGCCTCTTTTGGGATTGCCCAAGTATTCCCTGATGAAATTGATGAAATAAATATCCTCAATGCTTCTTTCTTGGCTATGCATAGAGCGCTAGACCAATTAACCACAACCCCAGAATTCATAATAGTGGACGGCAACAGATTTAATCCCTACCCGAACACACCGCATGCCTGTATTGTAAAAGGCGATGGAAAATACTTGAGTATTGCGGCAGCCTCAGTTCTCGCCAAAACATACAGGGATGCCTATATGGAAAAAATCCATAGGGAATACCCCATGTACAATTGGAAAAAAAACAAAGGCTACCCTACCAAAGAGCACAGGGAAGCCATAAGGCAATTTGGTATTACCAAATACCACCGTAAAAGTTTTAAGCAATTGCCAGACCAATTAAAACTAGACATTTAAAAACATTAAATTTGCTGAAAGATTCATTTATGAGGTATAGATTACTCCCTGTATTTTCTCTATTCATTTTTATAATAGGATGCGCAGAACAGAGCACCACCACCGACCCACTACTTCATTACGTTCCCAGGAATAGTTCCATAATCATAAAAATAAACGACAAGCCCTCCTTTTCAAGCGAACTGGAGAATAGCGACCTTCTAAAAACACTATCTTCTACTCGTATTCATAGTGCTGTTTTGGACAGACTTAAGTCGCTACAATACATACAGCCAACCGGCGAAAGCATATTAGCCTTCGTTGAATTGGGGAAGGAGAATTTTGAATTGCTCTTGGTTGCAAATAACACCAATGACCTTTTCCAAGTGTCGGAAGAACCAAATTTTGCGGTGGAGAACATAAGTTACGAAGGGAAAAGCATTGATAAATACAGCATGGATGGCGTTACCTTCTTCTCTACCGTAATAGACAACAAAATAATAGTGGGATCCTCACAAATATTGATTGAAAACCTAATCCGAAACAAGAATGGGCACAATGTGGCCGAACCCCTCACCAAACTCTACCAAATTGCCAGTAGCCAAAGTAGTGCCAATATTTTTATCAATACCAATAAAAGCAATTCACTACTGCACCACATCTTAGCTGAGGCCCATAAGGTAGAGATTTCCAAATTTACCGATTGGATATCTCTGGACTTTAATACCAATAAGGACCATATAAAACTCAACGGAATAAGCATGGCCCAGGATTCCATTATGAATTTTGGAAACCTTTTTAAAAACAACCATGCCCTAACCCCTAGGACCCCAAATATAGCCCCAATGGGGGCAGATGCCATACTGGCCTACACCTTTGACGACTACGGGGCATTTGCTGAGAATCAAAAAAAATATTTAGACAGATCAACTGTATTGGATGCTACCTTTAAAGCTGTTGAGGAGGTTGGCCATGTTTTTTTAAACAATGAAAAAGCGGTAATACTCCATACATATGGCTCTGAGGATATTCTTAATTTCTTGGACAGCCTTGAAAAATCGTCTCAAGAATATCAAGGCAATGAAATTGTAGCCCTAAGTAAATCGGACTTTTTAGAGCCATACTTTACCCCCTTGACCAACGGTTACAAAGCTAACTATTACACCATTATTGAAGACGCTTTTATATTTGCCAATACATCGGAGACCCTTAAAACCATAATAGGCAATTACAAGAATGCTTCTACCTTTGAGAAAACCTCTGCCTACAAAACAGCAAAGGCACAATTGGCAGATGAATCCTCCATACTATTTGTTTCCAAGGCAGACGGAATAGAATATTTTTTAAATGAATATTTTAAACAGGATATAAGCAAGGATATTAGGACTCAAGATCTTTCCGAGTATTCCTTTGCGGGCCAATGGGTTGCCGATGACAATTTTCACCATACCAACATTCTGTTCCAAAAAATTGCCCATGAGACCACACTCAATAAAACCATACCCTACTTTACACTACAGCTAGAATCGGAAATTGCCACCCTACCCCAATTTGTAAAAAACCACAGGACCAACAAGGACGAAATTGTAGTTCAAGACCGGGACAACATGCTATATTTAATTTCTACAGATGGGAAAGTTATTTGGAAAAAAGAATTGAAAGGAAGAATACAGGGACGTATAGAACAAGTAGACCTTTACAAAAATGGCAGACTGCAATTAGCCTTTACTACCAACAACCAATTTTTGATATTGGACCGCAACGGCAAGGAAGTATTACCATTTAACCTCACTTTTGATGGAGGTAATTTAAATCCCTTGGCCGTTTTTGATTACGACAGAAAAAAAGATTATCGCTTTGTTGTGACCCAAGGTAACAAAGTGTTCATGTACAATCGCCAGGGGAAAATTGTAAAGGGTTTTAAGTACACCAAGGCAGACAGCCCCATCATAGGAACACCAAAGCATTTTAGGGTTGGAAGAAAAGACTATTTGGTCATGAAGCTAGAGGCTGGCGACCTAAAAATACTATCCAGAACCGGTGACGTACGTATAGAGGTACCCAATAAAATTGATTTTTCTGAAAACGAAGTGCTACTGCACAAAAATAAATTTACGGCGACCGACACCAAAGGACGACTATATCAGATTGATCAAAAAGGAAAATTGACTTCCGCCAATCTAAACCTGCTCCCCGATCACGGCTTGGATGCCACTACCAATACCTTGGCAGTGATGAATGACAACGTACTTACCATTAGAAGTTAGAAAGTTGTACTGGAGCTTGGAGTATATTCCAAACCGCGAATTTTCTATTTGAACGACAAGATATATGTTAGCGTAACAGATATTCAAAATCAAAAAATATACCTATTTGATAGTCAAGCCAAGTCAATTTCCAACTTCCCAGTACCTGGGAATTCGCTTATTGACCTGAGCGACATGGACAAAGACCATAAGTTGGAATTGGTTGCCAAGGACCAAGATAACGCCATTATTGTTTATAAGATCAATTAATCTTGCCTTATAGCCTAAACACTACTGATAGGTATATGGTTCTTTCTATCCTTTCAAGAAATTCCGTTAGGGTCGCCAAAATGCTATGGGCCAGCTCCAACAAGCTTGTAACCAGCCTATTGTTGGTACCAAAACGGCTTGTGACAAATATCTTTAAAGAACGACTAAGCGGTCATTACGGCCATTAATACAATAAACCAAACCACTTATACACCAGTATAACGGTAAACCCTTATTTTTTTTATTTTTAGTATAGGACTGACCCACAATAAATTAGAGAAACATCCTATTAGGCAACACTAAAAATAAAGACTATGAATCGCTTTAAAATTTTCCCCAAAACACTATTATCTTTTCTGTTCATATTTACATTCACAACT
>JBFHGV010000405.1:0-4115 GCA_041582955.1 Arenibacter sp. | reverse complement strand
TGCGGCTTGGAGCAAGGTTATGAACCTTGATAGGTTTGACCTAGCTAATTAAGGCTCTACATAATTCCAAATATTTCCAAAGTAAATTGGTGGGGTGAAATACACCTACAGTGCTATTTATTGGAAAATCCCGTCTCGAAATATCGTGGCGGGATTTTTCTTTAAAAGCTTGCTGAATATTTATAGAAGACCCTATTAAACTACCCTTCCCATAAATGGATCGGTCTTGGACGCTTTCCCGGTTTCGACCCTCCCTGCATATCGCCTTACAAACCCCGCATTTCCTGGGAGACGCAATGAGAAATCGTACCAGCCATAACTCTTTGCACAGCTGACCACAATGGACTGAACCTTCCCTTTTTTTATCCGTATTTTTTGATCAGGGTTGCCATAGGCATGATCTACCACTACCATATCCATATTTTTATTCTTGGAGGTATTGGTAATTTGGATTTCTACATTGCCTGACATTTTTTTTATTAAACCCCTCTTTTTTTGATACCCACATTGTATTTGCAGTTCGGGATCGGAAACACCCCCCATAAACTCCCTATAAAACCCGTTAGGCCCATATACCCGTAAATGGTATCCATCCTCCTCAAAATGGGATAAAGGCCATTCATATTCCAACTTTTTGCCTTTTTCTACGGCAAAGGGCCAGGTTTGTACAGGTATATATTTAGTTCCACCACTGGGGGCTTCCTGAAGGTAGTTACCCGGGGCATAAACGTTAAAAGGGGCACCCTTGGCCTTATCTCCAAAAAAAGCATCTGCAGCTGTGAATTGAATACGGAACGAGCTCTTGTCCGTAGTTAGTTCACCGTCTACATATAACTCATATGGCAAAGCACAGGAATCCCTAATCCCAGGCTCTTGATGCGGCATAAATGAAGTCTTATAAAGGTCTTGTTTTGCTTTGGATATATCCTCAGTGCTTAGTGGTCTAAAACCCTTGGGCAATTCCTTAAAGCTGGCATTATAGACCTGCTGCATAAAATGGTTGCGCTCTATTGGCTGTGGTATAGTGTAGGGCTCCCCGTTATAGGGTCTAAAAGCAGAGATAAGGTTACCACTAATTGCCCTGCGCCAACTACTGATATTGGTTTCCTCTACAGGTTTTCCCGTTCTTTTCTTAATCAATTCTTCCAAGAACATTAAGGTGGAGGTAATATCACACACCTCTGAGTTTACCCATCCGCCTTTACTCCATGGTGAAGCTACAACCATTGGCACCCTATAGCCCAGACCCATTGGGCTTTCTCTAGCGTCCTCGGGATCCATATCCTTTTTGGCCAATTCCTGCTTCAAAGAGGCATATTCCTCTGCGGTGTTTAAGCCAGGCGAAAGATTATTGGTATGTTTTGGATTAGGAGCTACAAAAGGAGGGATATGGTCAAAATACCCATCGTTCTCGTCATAGGTAAGCACAAAAATAGTTTTCTTCCATACCTCTGGATTTTTGGTCAGGATATCCAATACTTCTGAAACATACCAGGCTCCGTACCAAGGTGCGCTAGGATGATCCGAAAATTTCTGTGGTGCGGCCAACCAAGAAACGGTAGGTAACCTCCCCTGATCTACGTCTTGCCTAAATTGATGTAGTATATCTCCTTTGGGAACCCTAAGGGTCCGTGGATTACCATGATCATCATATGTTAATGATTCCGTTTTATGGTAATGTGGATCCCCAATATTTGTGGTAAATGCCTTATTATGCAGGTTTTTATCGAATTCGGAAAGCTTATCAAAATTTTCTTGATTCCAAGTCTTAAGAACATCATTAACCTGATTTAATTGCTGCTTTTTCTTCTGCAATTTTTTTTCATTTTCCTGTTTCTTTTCCTCGGAGAGTTGGGTCAACTCCTTTTCTAAATCTACTATCTCTGAGGGCAAGCTCTCCTGTAGACTTTTAATGTACTTTTGAAAACCGGAGCTATACCTCACATTATATTGGGAGAACCACTCTAAGTTGTTATCGGTAAAATTAGCCAATAGGGATGCATCGTCTACCCCTGTTGGCAAACTGATCTCGTTCTGATAGACCCTCCAAGAAATACCATTTTCCTCCAGTCTTTCCGGAAAAGTTTTCCAACTGGCCTCCCTATTGTAGGTTACCTCCGAATTTCGGACACAGGGTCTATTTCCTTGGGTATCCCATGATTTTCCTGTCCAGAAATAATTTCTATTTGTGGTGGTTCCTGTAAGAGCCGCACAAAAATGCTGATCAAACACGGTAAAGGCATCGGCAAAAGCATAATAGAACGGTAGATCCTCACGGGTATAATGACCTAAGGTAAGTGGCATATTGCCATATTCCTTATCTGCTTTCTTGGCCACAAGCCATTGATCATACTTGCCATTGTTACGGGCATTTACCTGACTTTCCCAATGATGGGGCAAATCTCCCATCCATGTTGCCTGGGTGTCCTTAATGTTCAAACGGAATGGTACATAGGTTTCACTGTCCTTATTACTTTGAAGCCATACGGGTATTTTATTGGGTAAAGAAATGGCCCTAGGGTCATTATAGCCCCTCACCCCTTGCAATGTCCCAAAACAGTGATCAAAGGAACGGTTTTCCTGCATTAGAAAAACCACGTGTTCGGCATCGTAAAAGGTGGTTCCTCTATCAGGGTCAATTTCCAAAGCCCGTCTAATAGAGGGCGGAAGACTTGCCGTTACACCCATTCCCCCGGCCAACATACCGGCCTTTTTTAAAAAATCCCTTCTAGTATCCATTCACAAATCATTATTTAACTTCAATATCATTCCAAAAAAGCATTTAAATATAGCCTTTTTCCATTTTCACATATAGGTTTTCCAAATGTTATTTCAATGACTTTATAAAAGGCAGGCAGATATAGGTCCTGTGATGATTAAATGGAGTTATTATGGGCAGAATAGACCAAAGCCCTTAGTTGGGTGAAATTTACCATTCCTATTATGAAGCTAAAAAACAGTGCTGAAATATTGTATAGGGGCATATCCATAACGATACAATCCTTAGGTTTGAGTAAGCTATTGTATTGCAATGGAACCTTTAACATTAGCTTTAGACCAGGTACCGATCATGGTAAAATTTTAAAGCTTAGAGCACTTGGCAGTATATACCAAAAATATGTCTAGAATATTATACGGCCAAAATGGATTCTTGTACTGGTATTTTTGGCTATACATACGGTAGATTAAAAAAATACAGCACCTTTGCCAATACGGCATTGGAAAAACCGCTATTTTGAATAGCGAAGTCCACTTTTTAGGCACTTACTTCCTGATAGACTTTTTTCTTTTTGTAACGGCGTCCGTACCATAGCAGTAGTCCTGTAACCGGTAAACTGGCGGTAAGTAGGCTTACCAAAAAGGCAATTATTTTTCCCGCAATACCACCGATGGCGCCAATGTGGATGTCATAATTCATGCGTAATATTTTATCGGCAAATTTGGCATCCTTGTATTTGCCATAAATCCCAGGAGTCTCAATTTCTTCCAAGGTATTTTGATCAAAAAAACGGTAGTCGGAATCATAGTATATCCCTTCGGTATTGGATACTTCTACATATACACTGGTGGAATCGGTCTCTGGGTAATGTAACTCATAACTCTCTGCCTCTGGGGATTCTATTTTTAACTTGTTTATAAGATTATCAATAGGCAATACACCATTGACTTCTGAGGGTGTTTCACTGTTATTTTCAGGAATTATAAATGCAGGCACCTTGTCTCCACCAGATGAAACA
Source organism: Arenibacter sp. (assembly GCA_041582955.1). Taxonomy (GTDB): domain Bacteria; phylum Bacteroidota; class Bacteroidia; order Flavobacteriales; family Flavobacteriaceae; genus Arenibacter. Next base: position 378 of record JBFHGV010000405.1, on the reverse strand, counting down.
TACACCACATATTTTAACCAATCATAAGAAATAACCGAACCGGTAAATGCTATTATGAAAGCCAATGAACATATATAGAACCCTACTACAGTGTGTAGATCAAAATTTTTGCGCTTCCATCCAGTGCTGCCTTTCCAATCAAATTTCAGTCGCTGCCTCAAATTTTTGCGTTTTTTGGGTATCCACAATACGATCCCAGAAATAATAATCAGGATAAAAATGAGTATGGATGCCGAAACAACCTGCTCGCCAATCTCCTTGGCGAGCCATAAACGAATATGACATTTTAAAATGAAGGCAAAAAAACCACTTAGATGATCATCTATCTGTATAATCTTGCCCGAATATGGATTCAGAAAAACAGTTTGTTAAAATTCC
>JBFHGV010000404.1:0-4125 GCA_041582955.1 Arenibacter sp. | reverse complement strand
GACCTGCAGAACATTATGTATAAGGTGGAGGACAAGGAAGCATATGACCCGGATAATGGAGGGGCCCAACTAAAGGCTCAAAAGGTAATGGATACCATGAAGCAACTAAAAGACAATTATAGAATTTCTTTGACCCTACATCTTATTGAAGGTTATGATTATGAAGAAATAAGCCAGATTATGAATATTAGCTATGCCAATTGCAGGACCATGATATCTAGGGCCAAGGAAAGTTTAAGAAAAAAATTAAATATGGTATACAATGCATAATGACCCGATAGAAAATTTGTTTAAGAGACTGGAGGGCAATTTTGACCTTGAAGAACCAAGGGATGGACATGAATTAAGGTTCTTGGCAAAATTGGAGACCCGTAGCCCCACCAAATCCAACGCTAAAAAAAGCTTCATTTGGTGGAAATCCCTAGCTGTTGCCGCTTCCTTACTGTTGTTCTGCTCCATAGGACTCTATTTTTTAAGTGCGCCAGCCAATACAAAAGAGCAGTTATCCCAGATCTCCCCTGAAGCAGCTAACACAGAGTACTATTTTGCCAATATCATTGCAGATCAGATAAAAAAAATGCACGATAAAAGTACCCCCGAAACAGAAAAAATAATCGCTGACACCATGCTTCAGCTAGAGACCCTGGACAGGGACTACCAAAAGATGCAGCAGGATTTGCTAGAAGGTGGAAATAGCAAGCTTATTCTAAGTGCCATGATCACGAATTTCCAAACAAGAATAGATCTATTAAACGAGGTATTGGAGGATATAGAAGAAATTAAAATTTTAAAAAATTACAAAAATGAAAATAGTACCACTTAAATATATTATACCCATAGTACTGCTTATACCTGTATTGTCATGGGCCAACAATACGCTACCCCGAGGAAAATACACTAAGGAAAAGACTATAAAAAAGGAGTTCAGGGTAAATTCTGACGCCTTATTAAAAATTAAAAATAGCTATGGCAACCTAAACATATCTTCCTGGGACCAAAATAGGATCAGCATTGAAGTTCATATTAAAACCACTGGTGACAATGAAGAAAAGGTAGCACGCAAATTAGAGGGTATTACCGTAGATTTTGAAGGAAGCAGCCACCTGGTTTCTGCGACCACTATCTTCAATAAGGACAAAAGCAGCTGGGGTTGGAATTGGGGCCGCAGTAGCAAAGTAAACATGCAGGTAAACTACACTGTAAAACTCCCTATTAAAAACAGTGTTAACCTCAGCAACGACTACGGAGGTATATTTTTGGACAGAATAGACGGACATGCCCATATAAGTTGTGATTATGGTCGGCTGGAAATAGGGGAGCTACATGGCAGAAATAATCAATTGTCATTTGACTATACCTCCAAATCTACCATAGGATACATTAATAGCGGCCGTATTTCCGCAGACTATTCGGGTTTTACCGTGGAAGAGGCGGGGAATTTGGATATCAATGCCGATTACACCAATGCCACGGTCCTGAAAATGCAAAATCTCTCCTATGTTAGTGATTATGGAAAATTGGAAATTGGGGAGGCCAGAAACGTTGAAGGCAATGGCGATTATATCAACGTAAGGCTGGGAATAATACACGGCAATGTAGACATTAGAGCCAGCTATGGTTCCGTAAAAATTGATGAGATGGCTTATGATGCCAAAAACCTGCGGATAAAAACAGATTATACAGGCATCAAGATTGGGTACTCTCCGGAATATCACTTTAACTTTGAAATACAGACTGAATATGCCGGGGTTAGCGGTAAGGATTATTTTAACATACAGCTAAACAAAGAAGAAGCTAACGAGAATTATTACAAAGGCTACCATGGCAGCAGGGACAGCCAAAATATAGTATACCTGAACAGTGAATATGGTGGTATATCATTTACCAGAAAACAACATTAAACCATAAGATCTAAACAATAAACCCCTGCCCTATTGGTCTCAGGTAACACGAACGCCTTTTGGCGCTGGTCAATGAAAAATCAACCTATTTAATAGCTTCTGACTTTTAGTTCTTTAAACTGAACTCCCCTTGTTCACACGGGTCAATAGAAAGGCTCCTACCAAAAAAAACACACCCAAAAAAATTATGGCGTATCGCATACTGCCCGAAAACTGCGCTATAAAACCATAGAGGAAAGTACCAATAACAATACCTATTTTTTCGGCCACATCATAAAAACTAAAGAAAGAAGCCGTGTCAGTGGTTTCTGGTAAAAATTTAGAGTAAGTAGAACGGGACAGTGCTTGTATACCACCCATTACGAGTCCAACACAACCGGCGGCTATATAAAAATCCAAAGGTGTTATTAAAAAATAGGCATATACACAGATAAGCACCCAAAGTATGTTAATTACAATGAGCGTCCCAATATTGCCAAATACCTTGGATGCCTTTGCTGTAAGGGTAGCGCCCAAAATAGCCACCAACTGTATAAGCAAAATACTAACAATAAGTCCAGTAGTCCTTTCGGAATCAGAATTCCAATTTATTTCTTCCTCCCCAAAAAAAGTAGCAATGAGCATAACAGTTTGCAAGGCCATACTATACACAAAAAACGCCCCTAGATAACGCTTTAAACGCCTTTGCTCTCCCAGCTGCTGCCACACACTGTACAATTCCTTAAAACCATTGAGTATAATATTTTTTCTTGCTCCTTCCTTTTTATAGCCTTTGGGCAATACATAGAAGGTGTATTGGGCAAACCCCATCCACCAAATACCAACCGTTATAAAGGAGTACTTCATAGCCTTTATTTCGGCCACTCCATCCGCATCGGATTCCAAACCAAATAGACCGGGCCTCATAACCATGGCCAAATTAAAGAGCAGTAAAATAACGCTTCCAATATACCCCAAGGAAAACCCCTTGGCGCTAATTGCATCCTGTTGTTCGTAATGGGCTACATCTGGCAAATACGAATTATAAAATGCCATACTGACCCAAAACCCTACCAATCCAAAAAAATAACAAATAAGACTATAGTAAATATGTTCCAAGGAAAACCAATAATGGCCAATACAGGATAAGGCACCCAGGTAGCAGAACAATTGCATAAAGACTTTTTTATTCCCTAAATAATCGGCTATCCCGGACAAAAGCGGAGTAATTAGGGCCACCAACAAAAAGGCTGCAGAAGTAACATAACTAATGAGTGGCGCCCTTGCGATTTCTCCACCAAAAACAACCACTTTTTCTATCCCGGCCACCCTAAAAAGGGCTCCGTAAAAAATGGGGAATATGGCAGAGGTAATTACTAGGCTGTAAACAGAATTGGCCCAATCATAAAATGCCCATGCGTTCAACAATTTCCTGCTACCCTTATTTAAAAATGCTTTGGCCATAAATAAAAAAGGAAGCTGTCTTTTTAGGACAGCTTCCCTGTTGCTATTAATGCTATTAGTTAAACGTAAAGGTCATTACTGAAATGAGGTAACACCAAATTTGGCCGCTTCCTCTTTCGCCAAGGGCGCCCATTGACTTAGATTGGCAATCCGGGTATCATTGGAGGGGTGGGTACTTAAAAACTCAGGAGGAGCCGCACCGCCACTATTTGCCTTCATTCTTTTCCATAGTTCAGCAGCCTCATCAGGGTTATACCCTGCAATGGCCATGATCTGCAAGCCTATTCTATCTGCCTCTGTTTCATGACTACGGCTAAAGGGCAGCATTACCCCTACCTGTGATCCAATGCCATAGGCCTGATTAAAGATATTTCTTTTTTGTTCATCCTGAATGGCCACGTTGCCCGCCACGGCACCCAATTGCTGTAGGGCTCCGGCACTCATTCGCTGTGCTCCATGATCGGCCAAAGCATGCGCCACCTCATGGCCCATAACCACGGCAACTCCAGTTTCTCCCTGACAAATGGGAAGGATCCCAGTGTAGAATACTATCTTCCCCCCTGGCATACACCAGGCATTAACCGTTTCATCGTTCACCAGATTATATTCCCATTTATAATCTTGTAAATAACCCGGGTAACCATTGGCCGTTAACCAACGTTCTGCAGCCGCCGCAATGCGTTGGCCCGTCTTGGTTATCATTCTGGCATCTTCTGTACCGGTAATAACTTTATTCTCTTCAAGGAATTGATCGTATTGGGCAAAAGCAGTAGGAAAAATT
>JBFHGV010000403.1:0-4131 GCA_041582955.1 Arenibacter sp. | reverse complement strand
GGATAACCAATTTGGATCCCATTAAATACGATCTCCTTTTTGAGCGTTTCCTAAATCCGGACCGGGTGTCCATGCCCGATATCGATATTGATTTTGATGACGAAGGTCGTGGGCGCGTAATGGATTATGTGATCGATAAATATGGAGCCAATCAGGTGGCCCAGATCATCACCTATGGAACCATGGCCGCTAAATCCTCAATCCGGGATACAGCCAGGGCCTTGGACCTGCCCTTGGGTGATGCGGACCGTATGGCAAAGCTGATCCCCAATATGTCCAAGCTTAAAAAAATTATTGGGGTCGAGGAAAAAAAATTAAAGGAAAAATTCAACAGTGAGGAGATTGCTAAAATTAACGAGCTGTTGGCTATTTCCGAAGGGGATGATCTGGAATCAGAGACCCTGAACCAGGCCTATGTATTAGAGGGGTCGGTTAGGAATACAGGGATCCATGCCTGTGGGGTGATCATTACCCCCGATGATATTACCAAGTTTGTACCGGTGGCCTTGGCCAAGGACTCCGATATGTACTGCACCCAGTTTGATAACTCGGTAGTGGAGAGTGCAGGCCTGCTAAAAATGGATTTCCTGGGGTTAAAAACGCTGACCCTGATCAAGGATACGGTTAAAATTGTCAAGGCCAAACACGGTATAGAACTGGATCCGGAGAATTTTCCGCTGGACGACCAAAAGACTTACGAACTGTTCCAACGTGGGGAAACGGTAGGGGTGTTCCAATATGAATCCCCTGGGATGCAAAAGCACATGAGGGCACTTAAGCCTACGGTTTTTGCCGATTTGATTGCCATGAACGCCCTATATCGCCCGGGGCCAATGGAATACATACCCAGTTTTATTGCCCGTAAGCACGGTACCGAAGAGATTGTGTATGACCTGGAAGCCTGTGAGGAGTATTTGGCGGAAACCTACGGTATTACGGTGTATCAGGAGCAGGTGATGCTCCTTTCCCAGAAGCTGGCAGATTTTACAAAGGGTGAGGCCGATGTACTACGTAAGGCCATGGGTAAAAAACAGAAGCATGTCCTGGATAAAATGAAACCGAAGTTTATTAAACAGGCTTCGGAAAAAGGACATGCAGTAGATAAGTTGGAGAAGATCTGGAAGGATTGGGAGGCTTTCGCCGCTTACGCATTTAATAAGTCGCACTCTACCTGCTACGCTTGGATTGCCTATCAGACCGCTTATTGTAAGGCCCATTACCCAGCTGAATATATGGCTGCGGTACTGTCTAACAATATGAACGACATAAAACAGGTAACCTTCTTTATGGAGGAATGTAAGCGAATGGGGTTGGATGTTTTGGGGCCAGATGTAAATGAATCCTATTACAAGTTTGCCGTTAACGATGCCGGGGCGGTACGTTTTGGAATGGGTGCAATAAAAGGTGTGGGCCGAGGAGCGGTAGAGACTATTGTGGAGAATAGAAAGGAAGGTGGCCCTTTTAAATCTGTCTTTGATCTGGCCAAGCGAATAGATCTAAGGGCGGCCAATAAAAAGGCATTTGAAAACTTGGCCGTTGCAGGTGGCTTCGATTCTTTTGGGGACACCCATAGGGCACAATATTTTTATGAGGAAGGGGATGGTATAACCTTCTTGGAAAAGGCCATGAAATACGGTGCCAAATTTCAGGAGAACGAAAATTCCTCCCAAGTAAGTCTGTTTGGGGAAGCCAGTGAAGTGCAGATACCAGAGCCTGTGGTGCCTCCTTGTGAGGAGTGGGGTACCATGGAGAAGCTTCGCCGGGAAAAGGAAGTGGTGGGGATTTATATTTCCGGACACCCATTGGATGATTTTAACGCAGAAATAAAGGCGTTCTGTAATGCCAGCCTTTCCAATTTAAACGATCTGGAGGCCATTGTGAACAGGGAAGTTTCCTTTGCAGGGGTAATTACCGATGTGCAGCATCGGGTATCTAAAAATGGTAAGGGTTGGGCCATGTTCACCATGGAGGACTATACCGATTCTTTTGAGTTTAGAATGTTCGGGGAGGAGTATCTTAAATATCGCCATTTCCTAATGATCAATTCGTTCGCTTATGTCAAAGTGTTTATACGCGAAGGATGGGTAAATCGGGATACCGGTAAAAAGGGAGATCCCAGAATGCAGTTTAATATGATCATGATGTTGCAGGATGTAATGGAGACCTTTGCCAAAAAACTCACTATTAAATTAGATATAGCCCAGTTAAGGGAGGAGAATATTCTGGAATTAAAGGATACCCTGGTATCTCACCAAGGCAATCATCCTTTAAGTTTTGTGGTATATGAGATGGAGGAACAGATAAAGGTAAATATGACCGCCAGGAAGCAAAAGATCCATATATCCAGTGAACTGCTCCTAGAGCTCAATAAACAAGATGTGGTATATAAATTAAATTAGGGGAGTGGATTTTTAAATAATATTAGGGCTATGGCCTCGTTATTATAGAAGAATAGGATTTGTCAATATTACCATAATTAAAACGAATATAACCATAGTAAGGAAAAGGCAAATTAATTGTCTAAATTTGTATAATATTTAAAAAAAACAGAACATGGCATTAGAAATAACAGATGCTACCTTTGATGAGGTAGTTTTAAAAAGTGATAAACCAGTAGTAGTGGATTTTTGGGCAGCTTGGTGTGGTCCTTGTAGAATGGTAGGTCCTATCATTGAAGAGGTGAGCAACGAGTATGACGGTAAAGCCGTTGTTGGTAAGGTGGATGTAGACGCCAACCAAGAATTTGCTGCTAAATATGGTGTGAGAAATATCCCCACAGTTTTGGTATTCAAGGATGGGGAAATAGTAAACAGACAGGTGGGTGTATCTCCTAAAAAGGTATATACCGATGCTATAGATGCCCTCTTATAGGCTTACTTCTATTTCTTAGGAATTTAGATTACAAATAAAAAAATCCCGTTTTTTCAACGGGATTTTTTTATGCGCTGTACCCAATGGAGGGAATGGTGTTTGTGGTTCAGAGGTTTTATATGCGGTTATGATCAAAAGAGGCCATATCTTCGTTATCTTAGCAGTATGAACCTACAGTCAGAATTACATAAGGCAGGCCTGTTTCAAAACCTGGAACTTTTGGCGAATCAGGTAGTAGAGGGTTTTATTAGTGGAATCCATAAAAGTCCCTTTCACGGTTTTTCAGCGGAATTTGCAGAACATAAGATTTATAATAGGGGTGAAAGCACCAAGCATATAGATTGGAAATTGTTCGCCAAGACCGATAAATTGTATACCAAGCGTTATGAGGAAGAGACCAATTTGCGCTGTCATATGATTTTGGACAATTCGGCTTCCATGTACTATCCGGCGGTGGGGGAACTAGGCTTGGATAAGTTGAATAAAATTGGTTTTGGGGTGTTGGCCATTGCCGCACTAATGAACATTCTTAAAAGGCAACGTGATGCTGTAGGGTTGAGTGTCTACTCTGATCAATACCATTATTATACTTCAGAAAAAAGTAGTGAAAGGCACCATCAGATGTTATTGGCCAAATTAAATGAGATCTGTCTGGACAAAAAACCTGCGCAGCAGACCCAGACCTATACCTATTTGCACCAGATAGCGGAGAAAATTAAGCGAAGAAGTTTAATTGTGCTGTTTACGGATATGTTTCAGGCCTCTGAAGAGGATGGAAAATTGTTTGATGCGCTTCAACATTTAAAATATAATAAGCACGAGGTAATTCTTTTTCATGTGATGGACAAGGAAACCGAATTCAGCTTTAATTTTGAGAATACCCCCAAACGTTTTTTGGATGTTGAGACCGGTAAACATATAGATCTTTATGCTGATTCTGTAAAAGAGGCCTATGAAAAGGAAGTTGCAGATTATTTTAGTGCGCTTAGATTAAAATGTGCCCAATATAAAATTAAATATGTGGAGGTGGATGTAAAAGAGCGTTTTGCCCTGATAATGAACACTTTTATGATAGAGCGTCAAAAATTTATGTAGAAAGTTGAATTTTTTTTGCAAAAAATGTTTGCGCAATTAAATAAGGAGTGTATATTTGCACTCGCTAAACGCCACGGTTCGGTAGTTCAGTTGGTTAGAATACCTGCCTGTCACGCAGGGGGTCGCGGGTTCGAGTCCCGTCCGGACCGCTAAAAGCCTTCAACG
>JBFHGV010000402.1:0-4137 GCA_041582955.1 Arenibacter sp. | reverse complement strand
GAACCTTAAGGATGCCTGTGCAATATACCTGTCTTTATATTTGTAATTTATACGGCCAAAGTAGCTTAAGAAACGCCATTCCTGGATTCCGTAATCAATTATGTTTTCCGGGTTTGAACTCTCCGGATCATAATCATATTCATTTCTTTCTCCAGTGGTTTTCGAATATTGCAATTCGTTTCCGAGCATGAAAACAAATTCGTTTTCACCAATGGAAGTATTGTAATTTGCTATTAAATTATAGTTGTAGTTGAAAATATTTGTTCTGGAATTCCAGGTATAATCTCCATCCACACTTCTCAGGTATTTATTCTCAAATCCATTGTTTAAGAATTTCAGGTAATCAACAGCACCGTTAAAGGAAAAACTCAATTTCTTGAATGGTGCATAATTCAGCGACAGGCTGTTTATTGTTCTCGTCTCATCATTATAGACATCCATCAATTCGCTGACCATTACCGGGTTTGCATCATTTCCGGCACCCTTGAAATAAGTTCCATCTTCATTGTAGATAGGATAAATTGGTAGTGCAGTACCCATGGCAGCACCGGTTCCTCCAGACCATGGATCACCAACCAAATCGGTTTTGGTGTTGGCAAACATGGTTGATATTGCAAGGGTGAGTTTTGTTGACGGATTGTAGCTTAGATTAATTTTCCCGGTGTAACGTTCAAAAGCATTGTGTTTTATGTACGATTCGTTATTATTATAAGAACCGCTGACGTACGCTTTTAATTTATCACTTATACCGAAACTTGCAGACAGGTTATATTCCTTTTTGTATCCAACATGTGTAATTTCTTTCCACCAATCGGTGTTGTTTTGTTTCGCCTGCTCCCAGGTAAGATTTCCCGGCAAGTTTTGGGGTACCCCTGTATTTCCGTCGTTTTCCCAGGCTTCTTGGTACATTTGCATCCAATCTTCGGTTCCTACAACATTTGGATCTTTTGTGGGAGTACTCAAACCATGTTTGGTGCTGAAATTAATTTCTAATTTCGAACCTTTGGCTTTTTTTGTAGTGATTATAATTACCCCGTTCGATCCTCTCGATCCATAGATCCCACATGCTGCGGCATCTTTTAGCACTTCTATGGATTCGATATCGTTTGGGTTGATTGATGATAAAGGATTGGGATTCATCCCCCAGGTAGTAGCATTCAAACTAAACATGTCCTGCGAAATTGGAATCCCATCTACAACATACAAAGGATCATTGTTTCCATTAATGGAACTGTTACCCCTAATACGAATAGTAGCTCCCGTTCCTGGCGTTCCATTGTTGGAAGTAACCTCTACCCCGGTAGCGCGCCCCTGCAAGGCCTGGTCTACCCTAGCTACAGGTTGGTTTTCCAAAACATCCGATTTAACTGAGGCTACCGAAGACACCAAATCCTTTTTAGTAGAGGTACCATATCCAATAACCACAACCTCATCTAAAAGTGATACATCTTCCTGAAGCACCACATCTATAGTAGTAGAAGTGCCTACCGTAACATTTTGGGCAATAAAGCCCAAATAACTAAATTCCAAAACAGCCCCTTGGGCAGCCTTTATGGAATAATTTCCGTCAAAATCCGCAACACTACCCGTAGAGGTCCCCTGTACCAGAACGTTTACCCCCGGAAGAGGCTGACCAGATTCATCGGTAACGGTTCCGCTAACAACTTGCTGCGCTTGGAGCGACACCATACTGAAAAACAGCAGTAGCAATAAAATTCTCTTTAATTTCATATTGGTTTTTATTGGTTAACATTAAATCCGATTTTTTCATAACAATCGGCATTGTGTAAATGTATAATGGACTTAAAAAGTATAAGTCTCGATTAGGTGTCAAAATGTTGCATTCCCTTGTTTTACAGGCCTAAATAGACTATTTTGCAACATTATAACCCTTAATTATTGACATTAGACTACCGTAAATAGGGCTTAGGCCGCTTATTTTTAACATTTATTAACAATATCATTGGCATTATGCATACCCAAAAACAATTAATTGCACCTTTTTCTTTGCGATTTCTTCCCGGGGTAATGATTATAATGCACGGAACAAGCCAAACACCATGAAGCACATCCCTTTATACTTTCTTGCCCTGCTGATTTCCTTGGGGTGCTTGGCCCAGGAGAAAAGTGCATATCTACAAAAGCTGAACATAGAGGGCATACCATTCAACAAAAAGACCAATGTTATATTTGAGGATCATCTTGGCTTCCTATGGTTGGGAACAGATAGCGGCCTATACCGTTATGATGGTCACTCCCTAATTGAAAACCAATACGATGTTTTTGACGAGCATTCCATTCCAAACAACAGTGTAAACTCTATTGTAGAAGACAATTATGGAAATCTATGGATAGGAAGTGAAAGCTATTTAATATGGTACAATAGAAAAACAAACCAATTTAAGGGCTTCTACAAAAACAATACCTCCAAAATATTGGGAAAATCTTCGGATGGTGTTATTTGGGCCAATTTAAGGAACACAGGGATTGTAAAGATAATTCCCGACCAAAAGGCCGAAAACCTCAAGTTTATTACAGAATTTAATTATAAACAAGAAAATAGGATTTGGACCAATGAGAAACAGGTCAATCATTTTGCGGAAGACTTATTTGGCAGACTATGGTTTGCCTCTCCCTATGGCATACTGGTGTTGGGACCTGACAATAGGTTAATTGAAAGTGCATTCCACAAAAATACGGAAGTGTTAATCAACACAAAAAACAACAGATTTATAGCAAGCACTGATGAAGGTCTATTTGTTCTTGGCTATGGGCCAGACAATTATCAATTGGAAGTCTTGGAAACCTATACCACTTTTCCCGGAAACACAGCCCAAAACACCGCGTTTACGGCATTGGTAAAAGAAAGCGAAACCCATGCCTTATGGATAGGAACGCAGTCTGGGGTAATTAAGGGAAATCGCAAAAACAATAAATATTCATTTCAACACATAAACAACTCCAACACCCCCTATGGTTCTCTAGAAAGCGGAATCAACTCCTTGGCCACAGATAAATTCAACAACCTTTGGATAGCCACCAACAAGGGAGTAAAGAAGTATACAGGGAGAACTTCAATATTTCAATATACTTCTTTGGACAAGGACCTAACCAATTTCTTTCCACAATCCTTACTTAAGGAAAACCGCCAAAAGTTTTTATTGTCTATTAATGGCAAAGGGCTTTACCGCTTTAATAAAAACCTAAATACGAACAAATTACTTCTACCCACAACAGAAAACGCTACCGTTGTTAAGAAAGATTATGAAAAAAGAGAGCTCTTTGTGGGGTTTGGTCCATACCTTCTAAAATCTACAAATTATTTTCAGAACAGGGAGTCCTTTAGAACGGATACCCTAAAACAGTATTCAAAAGTTATTAAGGATATTGTACCCATCAATAAAAATGAAACATGGGTAGGACTCTGGGGCGGTGGTATCGATATTGTAAATACCGAGTCAGGCCTATCCAAGTTTAAAGAAAAGATAATCTCACTATTGTTAGGTAAAAACGTTTCGGTAATGCTATTGGACAGCCTACAAAACATGTGGGTGGGGACCAGAGGAGACGGACTATTTAAAATAGACCTGATCAATGAAGAGATAAAAACATTTATTCCTTCTATAGATCACGGTCTTTCTTCCAATGCCATACTTAGCTTGTTGGAGACCGCTCAAGGCAACATATGGATTGGGACAAGAGGTGGAGGTTTAAATTATTATAATGCGCAGGACCAATCCATAACATCCTATGGGAAAAATGAGGGCTTAGTGTCCACCACTATTGCCGGTATAGAACAGGACAAGAACGGCTATCTATGGCTAAGTACACATGGTGGCATTTCACGCTTCAATATAGACGAAAAAAAGTTCGTGAATTTTGGAATGGAAGACGGTCTTGCAGAAAGTCATTTCATATTTAATTCCCACACCAATGATGATAGAGGCATCCTTCATTTTGGCTGTCCTGGAGGATTCTACAGTGTTGACGCAAGGAACTACCAGAAATCCCAGCTTTTACCCAACACCATCATTACTAAATTCACTGTTCTTAGCAATAGGTCAAGGCATTCTAAATTAAAAGACATATCATCATCCCTTCCCCTACAAGAGGACACTGCAGCATTGGAATTACCTT
>JBFHGV010000401.1:0-4137 GCA_041582955.1 Arenibacter sp. | reverse complement strand
TAAGAATCAATAATTTGACCGTTGGTGTTAAATTGGGCGACTATATTTCCGATATTAAGTTATTCTCCGATATTAAGGTATACGCCGCTATCAACAACCTATACACTTTTACCAATTACACGGGTATGGATCCAGAAGTGTCCTTTGGCCACGATGCCAGTTGGGCCTCAGGTATAGACCTTGGTCTATATCCCTTACCTAGAACTGTAATGTTTGGATTTAGTGTTGATTTTTAATTTTAAAAAAGTAGATGATGAAAAAACTAATATATAACATAGGCATTGCAACTTTGGTGCTTGCCACAAGTTGTAGCGAGAAATTTTTGGACACCGAAAATCTATACGAGAAAAGTTTGGATAATTTTTACAGCAGTCCACAAGATATAGAAGAGGCCATGTCCGGTGTTTATAACGCCATGTACACGGGAGGTGTTCATAGTGATGAAGGTATTGCAGCCAATTTACTATCAGATATGATGTTGGGGGGTGGTGGCCCAGATGATAAATCGGCTAAAAATGTGGATAAATTTGAAGATCCCGAAGAGGATACCTATCGTGATCTTTGGGTAGAAACCTACAATGGGGTAACCCGGGCAAATGCCATTTTGGAAAAGGTGGAAGAAGTAGATTTTTCTTCCTTCTTCGATACTCCGGAGGAGTCCGTTGCATTTAAGAACCAAACGGTAGGGGAAGCCTATTTTATGAGGGGCTATTACTACTTTAGAGCAGCAAAATTCTTTGGCGGCATGCCTTTGATCTTGGCAATAGATGATCCACGAGATGCGCCAAGGGCCTCCTTTAGCGAGACTTTTGCACAAATTGCGTCCGACTTTAAATTGGCAATTGAAACGATGCCTTCCATCAATTTCAATGATATCCCAACTTCCAGTTATGGTCATGCCAATAAATGGGTTGCCGAAGCTTATCTGGCCAAAGCATATCTGTTCTATACGGGGTACATGACCAATATGGAAGGCCAGTCTACTTCAGATTTGCCTTTGGCAGATGGAGGATCTTTATCCAAGAGCAATGTTCTAGCCTATCTGGATGATTGTATCAATAACAGTGGTTATGATTTGGCCACGGATTTTAGGAATTTATGGCCTTATTCCTATGTAAACCAAAGTGCGGGTACCACTGTATTGCCATGGGCAGAAACAGAGGGCTTGGCCTGGGTAGGACAGGACGGACATTCGCCAACATTTGGTACGGGCAACAAAGAAACCATGTTTGCCCTCAGATATTCTACTACAAGCTGGGACGAAGGCCAGAAGTACAATAATAGAATGCCGTTGTTTATGGGGATCCGTGATAACTCCATGGTCCCATTTGGACAAGGCTGGGGCTGGGGAACCGTAAACCCTAAACTTTGGAACCAGTGGGACGATTCCGATAAAAGAAAGGTGGGGTCCATTATTGAATTGGGCAATGCCGATCAGGGAACCGCTGGTTACGAAGCGGACAAAGGTGATCATGAGACCGGCTTCTTCAACAAAAAGTACACTACGGTACAGCATCCCGATCCAGACGGAGTGGATGGAGTGAAAGGTATGTTCTACTTCTTGTACGACATGAATAATGGTGACCCCATGCAGTTATGGGCGGCCCAAGATTATATATTGATGCGCTTTGCAGATGTACTGTTGATGCATTCTGAAATTTCCGGTACGGCCACAGGTATGAACAGAGTAAGGGTTAGGGCAGGCCTAGGAGAAATAGGGTATTCCTTGGAAGCTCTAAAGGAAGAGCGTTTGCACGAGCTGGCATTTGAGGGAATAAGATGGTTCGACTTGGTACGTTGGGGCGATGTAAACACAGCTTTTGACGATGCCATCAATGTTCGAAATTCAGGGATCGATGCCGTTTATAAAGTTACTTACCGCCCAGAAACAAAAGGATTGGTCCCAGTACCAGAGACTGAGATAAGGTTGTCCGGCGGAGTTTATTCACAGAATCCAGGCTGGTAAAATAGTTGTAAACACAAAAAATATAGACAGATGAAAAACAATGGATTAATAATTTTAAGATCGTTTATTGCTACTCTCTTCTTGGTTTCTCTGGGCTGTGAGCCAATTGAAGACAGGGATTATTTGGAGAATACCACCGATGTGGCAGGGGTACAACTTGTTGCAACCCAGAGTACCGCTGGGGGTAATAAGATAGAACTTAATATGGCTACCCCAGGGGTTACCGGTTATTGGGACTACAATTTGGGTAGGGCATATTCGGATAAGGTAGAATTTGTATATCCTATTCCGGGGACAGCAACCTTTACCTTTACAGGAACTCTAGGAGCCGAATTTTTTACCAAAACTATCGATGTTCAGATTGATCAGTTAGACAGTGCCTTGGACCAGGATTGGTATGATTTGGTAAGTGACAACACTTCTGAAGGTAAGACTTGGGTTTTCAATGGTGGTCCTTCCCCGGATGGGGGAAGATGGTGGTATATGTCACCTCCTAATGATCCAGGAGCTTGGGCAACGGCATGGTGGAACGCAGCTGGGGACTGTTGTCCTCCTGCCGATGCGGCAGGTAGTATGAAATTTGATCTGGATGGAGGTGCAAACTTTACCTATTATTCAGGTCCGGATGCTACTCCACAATCGGGCAATTTTGTTTTGGATGTTGCCAATCAAACTTTAAAAATTAATAATGCAAATATTTTGGGGGCTGAGGAACCCAGAGGTAATCCTGACGGACTTTATACCATAATCTCCTTGACCGAGGATGAGATGGTGTTATATGTTGCCAATAATGGTGGCGGAACCGGATGGACCTGGATCTTTAGGCCAGAGTAGTGGTAATAAAATTGTTCTGCTAGGAAATAGATCCGCCACTAGAAAGGCATAGTATGGTAACAAGGACCATATGATTGAATTTTTTGAAAAGGAAGCGTATTGCATTTTACAAATCACAACGGCTTGCGAACCTTTTCGGGTTAGTTAATTTAGTTTTTTTTGAAAACCTTGCTGGTCTATGGTCAATATCAGCAAGGTTTTTCTTTATGGAATTCATTGTTTTTTATTTGGTAAATGTGGTTTATGAAATTGATATTATATTTTTTATTGGCAATTATTGCAGCATGTGGCGGTAATAAAAATGAGGAGAGCGACTTTGTCTATGACAATGGGGAAAAGGAGAAAGTTTTGCCTACAGAGCTTAGCCTGTCCGTTGAGGTGAAAGGCGTGGATTCCAAAAATCCACATGGTGATGGTTCTGGTGCAGTACAGTTATCCGCTGTAGCCAAAAATGCGATTAAATATGGTTATAAGTTCAATGATAAATCGGAGGAAGTAAGTACGGATGGTACGTTCACTTATACCTTTAAGGAGGAAGGTACCCATGATTATAAAATAACGGTCTTGGCCTATTCCAGTACGGGCGACTACATAGATATTTCAAAAACAATTACGGTTTTTGTTGCCCAACATGAAGTTGAACTTATTTGGTCCGATGAATTTGAATTGGACGGGGCACTTTCCGCGCAAAACTGGAAGATGGAAACTATTGCTCCGGATAATGGTAGCTGGCACAATGGGGAATTACAGCACTATACCAACAGACTGGATAATGTTTATGTTTCTGAAGGGACATTGAAAATTGTAGCAAAAAAAGAGCAATACACGGCCCAAGGAACCACAAAGGAATATACTTCGGCCAGATTAAATTCCCTGTTTTCGTTTACTTATGGGAAGATAGAAGTAAGGGCGAAACTGCCTTATGGGCAAGGGACATGGCCGGCCATATGGATGTTGGGATCCAATATTGAAACCGTAGGTTGGCCTGCTTGTGGAGAAATAGACATTATGGAGCATTGGGGCCATGAACCAGAGAAAATTTCAAGTGCTACCCATACACCTTCCTGTTATGGTGGATGCACCGATGTAACTGTTGGGACAACCACTATTACTGATTATAGCACGGAATTTCATGTATATGCGGTTGAATGGTCCACGGAATCCCTAAGATTTTTTATAGATGATGAATTTGTCTATGCCTATAATCCAATGGCCAAAAACATGGATACATGGCCGTTTACAGCAGATCAGTTTATTATTTTGAATGTTGCCATGGGGGGAAGTTGGTTCAGTGTTGATCCAGATTTTGTATCCGCTACTATGGAGGTGGATTATGT
>JBFHGV010000400.1:0-4138 GCA_041582955.1 Arenibacter sp. | reverse complement strand
TAGTATTGTCCAAAGGCGCCAATATAGTTTTGGCCCTTAAGGATAAATTGGAACGGGTGAGGGTGTCGCCGGTTTTTTTGAGAGCGGCAAGGGACATTATGGCAATTTGATCGCCCAATGCCTTGGTCTTTTTAAATGTAGGTTCCAAATATTCTTCCTTGGTAAAGGGGTCTGGGATGGGCAGGGAAGGATGAGGGGCCATTAACCCCCCAATGGCTCCGGAAAAATATATGGCCACGCCGCCAAGACCTTTGTGGATTTGTTCATCCCCATTAAACACTCCTTTTTCTATGCCTTCCCTTATATAGTGGGGAAAATCCGAACTAATCAATAAGTTTTGTGACCATAGGGTTTCTGGATGATTGGCCCAATTTATGACGGTTCCCAGGGTGGTATTTTTTTCGGCATCCAACACCTGCATAAGATGTATTCCAGTGGCCTTTACAATGGGTTTTCGGGTGTCCTTTATAAGCTTGGCATCTTCCCCTGAAAGGTCTTCGGCAAAAACCAATTTCGCAGGACGTAAGTTCTGTGCAGCTTCCGTAATGGCAGCCACGGTTTGTGATTTAACGTATTCCATCATATCGGGGTTTACACCCGACTTAAAAACGTTCTCGCCCCAAATGCCCACCAAGTCATTGCTCTCATGGGTATGGGTAGAGGATAATAAGGTGTAATCTATTCCCAATTCTGTTGGTATGCGCTTTCTTATATCGATGACATCACTATTTAAAAAACCTATGGCATCCATTGATATCATAGCAATTCTGGTCTGGCCGTCATCTATCACCATTACTCTGGACCACACATCGTCATGAACACCCTGGGCAGGCTTGGCATTGCTCATCCCCGCTATCCAATAGGCATCAAACTTTCCATTGTTATTGTTGTCGTTGTAGGTGTCCCCTTCGGCCCTGCTATACTTGTTGTTCCCATTGGCATCGTTCCAGGTATCTACAATAGTTGGGGTTATGGGTTTCTTGGAAAACCCTGCTCTTATAGGCCCGGGAGTATTATTTTTTATCTTTATATCTATCGAATAGTCGGGATGCCTGTCGCGCCAATTATATAGTACAATTGATGCCGCTGCCAACACTAGCAAGAGGAACAACAATCCAAATATTTTTAGCCATTTTTTTAGTGTTTTCATAGCATTGTTTGTTATAGCCTGGAATGGGTTAATGCGTTGGCCATTTTAAAGTTGAGTTCCATTAGGTAATCGCCCATAGTGGGGCCGTACCATCCCATTAATCGAGCTTCGTAGGTGTCATAATAGTAATATTTAGTGGGTGTGATATAGCCCAAATATTGTCCGTTGAAACTGCTTAGAATAGAATTGTAACCTTGGAGTTCCAAAGCGTTTTTTAAATCCAATCCGTATTCCCCACTTAATTCATAAGGAAGTGCCAGCCAAATGAGGTTGTTTAGTTTTAGCCCCTGTACCAGTATCGGGTTCATGGGCGGCATAAGTTTTTTTGCTAGAAAGGGTGCTAGTCGCAAACGGTCCGAAATATACAGGAATTGTAATTTTGGTATTTCTATTTCAGAGGATATGGCATTCAATTCCACCCTAGGGGAAAGCTTCATTTTGTTCAATGCCACAAGGGCCGAATCGGCTAGGGTTTCCCCTATGTATTTGGCCTTGTTGAAATTATGTCCCTCACCTTTATTGCTGTGGCTCCCTACGGTACCGGCGAAGAACAGGGCAAGGTCTACAGACTTATCTTCCAAATAACGTTGAAAATAACCGGGGTAATCCCCGCTGTACAAATCATTATTAGGACCAATGACCGTGGCATGCGCTGAAAAAACACCAATACTGGCTTTTTTTCCGTTCTCCTGAACAATGGATAAAAGATCTAGTTTGTCATTGAGTCGACCGGTTTCTCCTATAATTCTGTTGCGTACTAGATTGGGGACCTTTATGTAACCAGAAGACATTTGCGCAGGTTGCCTATCTGCCAAGGCCTTTAAAATAAGATCGGAAATTTTTTTGCCCAGCCATTCCACCACCTCGGCTTGGTATTCTCCACCAAATCTTTTGCCTACGTAACCCGGCATGCAATTCCCAATACTGGCGTGGGTGTGGGTGGCCCCAAAATAGAGTTGCCTACGGGATATTTTACCTTTTAATTTTTTTTCAATATGGAGTACAATTTCCTCTGGTATGGCCACTAGATCGGCACTGATCAAAACAACGGACTCATTATTAATGCTGAGTGCGATGGCTTTTGCATAGATAGAATCATGAGTGCCAGTTGCAATTTTACCCTCGCCGTATCCTGCCAATTTAATATTGGTGAAGATGCCCCGACTGGGGTCTGCCATACCACTGGTTACTTGTGGGGTGATGTTTGTTTTGGCAAAACCGGCCAACAAAGATCCGTGGACCGCTGTTTTATTTTTAACGGCTTCATTAATATTTTGAATGGTGTTCTTATAGTATTGGGTTTCAAAATAGGGCGTGGTATCTATTGGGGTGGTTCCAAAATAGAACAATAATACTAGGAGAACTATAAGTCCTCCCAGCATTTTAAGCAATAATTTTAACCATCTACCTGTCATTGGTATCAGTTTAGTTTTTGTGGATCCAAAACAATATATTTCACCGTTTTCCTGTTCCAGGTATAAACAATGTGCACCTTTCCATCTGCCGCTTGTATCATAGTAGGGTAGGAGTACTCTTCCCCTTCCTTATCGGTATTTTCCCTTAACGGCTCCAAGTCCAACACCCTTTTCCAGTTTTTGCCATCCTTGGATAAAGCAAGACTTAATGGTACCCGATCACCCCAATTTTTCCCTGTAGGGTTATAGACCAATAATTGTCTGCCATCTTGCAACGACACCCCGTCTATACCCGAATTAGGGTTGGGAAGGGAAATGGCCTGCATTGCGCTCCATGTCTTGCCGTAGTCTGTAGACCAGTTCTCGGTAATAACTTCATTTTCGGTTCTACTTAGCAGCTGTAATTTTCCGTTTCCATAGTTTAAGACCACCGGTTGTATGGCGCCAAATTCCTTGCCATCGTTAAGTGCGGCAGATTTGGTCCAGGTCTTTCCATTGTCCGAACTATATTCCAAGTGAATCCTCCAACCGTCTGCATCGTCTTCGGTACTGGAAGGGGAAAGTATTTCTCCATTGGTCAATTGTATGGGTTGATTCTTGATAGGGCCAAGAATACCATCAGGTAATTTTACCGGGTCGGACCATGTTTTTCCATCATCTGCCGAGGTCATATACAGTCCCCACCATTCCTGTGGGTTGGGGCCAACCTTGTAAAATAAAAACAGTGGCCCATCTTTTGGTTTAAAAAGAACAGGGTTCCAACTTGGATAGCGGGTTCCATCTTTTTGTACCCCATTGGCAACCTCTGTGGGGGTAGACCAGGAATCACCTATTTTTTGAGCTACCCATATGCCCACATCATCATTCTTTTCCTCGGTTCCCCCAAACCAAGAAGCAATGACAACCCTATTGCTTACCTCTACTGTAGAGGCATGGCATTCCGGGGTAGGGGCGTTCTCTAATTCATAGATAAATTCCTGTTCCAGAATGGCCGGATGTTCCAAGGGAATTACTTCGGGTAATTTATCCATTTTTCCTTTACAAGATACGATGATAAGGGAACAAAATAGCAGTATTGATTTCATAAGATATGGTTTAATTAATTTTTTATACCGGTTTTGTAGCATAGCAATCTTATTTATTGTGTATCCATTTGGTTTCATGGGGTTTTGGGAATGTAATTTTCAAAAAACCGGTCCATGTAAAACTGACAGTATTCATTTACTTTAATAGCTATGTCCATAGTATGTGGCCACCCTTTTAATTTGTGGTAATGTGAAGGCACTCCTATTTCCGTTAGTTTTTGATGTAGCCTGTCCGATTGCTCTACGGGTACGAGTTCGTCCAAAGTACCGTGAAAGCTAAGAGTGGGAGGGGCTTTTTCCGATACAATGAATAGGGGAGAGGCCTTTTTGTACAATTCAGGAGCTTCCTTGTAGGTTTTTCCGAACAGTGATTGTACAGAGGCGTCATTAATGGCCTTTACTGTAGTTAGGTCAGAAGGACCATAGATGTTGACCAATGCCTGTACCTGTGCAGATTTTTCGTTGTTGTTCGGGGTCATATCACTATT
>JBFHGV010000399.1:0-4144 GCA_041582955.1 Arenibacter sp. | reverse complement strand
TACAATCTATAAAATTATAAAATAAGCTTAAATTTATTTTGTTGGATAGAACTAAAAAAATTATCTTTGCCACCGCTTACAAATGGTGGTTGTAGCTCAGCTGGTTAGAGCGCTGGATTGTGGTTCCAGAGGTCGCCGGTTCGAACCCGGTCTTCCACCCAAAAATGATACCCTGTCAGAAATGATGGGGTTTTTTTGTACCCTATTTGCCTCTTCTAAATGCTGTGTGTTGTAGTATCATGACCAATTTCCCCAACAGGGGGTAGTACTGCATAAAAGGGAAATCGCCTCAGCTAATGTAGTTCCAAATATTTTTATATTTCACCAGTTGGGTAAGGGCATGTAAAATAATTGGGTGCTGCTGTAGACTAATATCTTCTTTTAATATCTTATGGGCATGGTATCTGGCGGTTTTTAAAATATCATTATCCTTAATAATATCTGCAATCTTTAAATTTAACACCCCACTTTGCTGGGTCCCCATAAGGTCACCTGGTCCCCTAAGTTTTAGGTCTACCTCGGCAATTTTAAATCCGTCGTTGGTACTGACCATGGTTTCCAGTCTTGTCTTGGAATCTGAAGAAAGTTTATGACCGGTCATTAAAATGCAAAAACTTTGTTCGGCGCCGCGCCCAACGCGGCCTCGAAGCTGATGCAATTGTGACAAGCCAAATCGCTCGGCACTCTCAATGATCATGACCGAGGCATTGGGTACGTTTACCCCAACCTCTATTACCGTGGTAGCTACCATAATCTGCGTTTCCCCTTTGGCAAAACGGGCCATTTCATAATCTTTGTCCGCAGGTTTCATCTTGCCGTGAACAATTGAAATTTGATAATCGGGCATTGGAAAATCGCGGGCCACACTTTCATAGCCGTCCATTAAATCCTTGTAGTCCAAAGCCTCGGACTCTTGGATTAGTGGGTACACTATGTAAACCTGACGGCCTTTCCTTATCTCATCCCTAATAAATTGAAAGACCTTTAATCTATTGGAATCATACCTATGTACCGTTTTTATGGGTTTTCTACCAGGGGGGAGCTCATCAATAGTGGAAATATCCAAATCCCCGTAAAGACTCATGGCCAAGGTCCTGGGTATAGGGGTGGCCGTCATAACCAATATATGTGGAGGGATGTTGTTTTTGTGCCATAGTTTGGCGCGCTGGGCCACACCAAATCTATGCTGCTCATCTACAATGGCCAAGCCCAAATTTTTATAACTTACCTTGTCCTCCAATAGGGCATGGGTACCTATTAATATATTTAGTTTCCCATTTTCCAGTTCTTCATGGATTTTCCTGCGCTCCGATTTTTTTGTAGATCCGGTAAGCAGGGAAATATTTATATCAAGGTCTTTTAACAGCTGCTGTATTCCATTATAATGCTGATTTGCCAGAATTTCAGTGGGAGCCATTAGACATGCTTGGTAGCCATTGTCTATAGCCAGCAACATGGTCATTAAAGCCACAATGGTTTTTCCAGAGCCCACATCCCCCTGTAGCAATCTGTTCATTTGGGCATTGCTGCCCAGATCTGCCCTAATTTCCTTTACAACCCTTTTTTGGGCATTGGTTAGTTCAAAAGGTAAATGATGGTCATAAAATTCTTTAAATAGCTTGCCTACATGACCAAAATTGTAACCCTTTATCTTTTTTTTATGTAATAGGTTTTTGGCAATAAGCTGTAACTGAATGTAAAACAGCTCCTCAAACTTTAGTCGAAACTGAGCCTTGGCCAATAATTCCTGATTTTTTGGGAAGTGTATATTAAATAAGGCCTCACTCTTTGAAATTAGGTTTAATTCGCTTACCAATTCCGGGGATAGGGTTTCCTTAAACCTTCCATTGGTCTCCAGAAACAACTGTTGTATCAATTTTCCGGTAACTCTATTACTAATGCCCTTATTGCTAAGTTTTTCGGTGGAAGGGTAAACGGGTTGCATCCCAATTTTTATTCCTTTTTCGTGCTCCTTTAACAGCTCCATTTCCGGGTGCGGCATGGAAAAGGTGCCGTTAAACCAATTTACCTTACCAAATATTACATACGGAATATTCAATTTTAGATTTTCACGGATCCATTTCTGACCACGGAACCACACCAATTCCATTTCACCGCTATCATCTATGAATTTGGCAACCAAACGTTTGCCCCTCTTTTGTTCAACGGTTTTAATGTTGATTATTTTACCTATGATCTGTACCTCGGAACTGGTGCGTTGGAGTTGGTTTATCTTGTAGTATTGAGTTTTATCAATGTACCGATTGGGAAATAGATTTATTAAATCCTGATAGGTGTAAATACCAAGCTCTGACTGTAAGGTCTCTGCACGATTGGGGCCAACACCTTTAAGATAGGCTATAGGCGTTTGGAGTACATTGGTATTCATAGGTATACGCTAAAATAATTCTTCTTTTGATGCTATCCCTACAGCTTTATGGCATGGGAAACACCCATGGATTATATAATATAAATTTTATTGGACTAAAATAGGGGTTCCTAAATACAACTGCAATAATCTAAAATGCTAAATTTGAAAAAGATTGATTGTAGTACCACAGCTAGGTTACAATTTTAAAATTTGACAGAAATATGTATACCATTTGCGATAGTTTCTTGCACCGGGAAACTTCCATGGGTAAAGCCGAATTTAGATTTTAAGCATGAAATATTTATATAATCTTTTAATATGGTCTTGTTGTTTGTTCTTAAATGCGCAACATCAGGACAAGTTGGATTTTCTTCATGCCAAGGTAGACATTACCATAGACGCCAATAACAAAACAATAGAAGGTGGCGTTACCTACCAATTTCAAGTGTTACAAAAGGTGGATACCTTTTTCTTGGATGCCCAAAACCTTCAATTCCACTCTGTTTTGCTCAACAATAAAAAAGTTAATTTCCAAAATGATGGAAAACACATTATCATCCGTAAACCCGTAAAAAAAAATAGGAAGTATAGCCTTAAAATAAAATACAAGGCAGCACCCAAACAAACGGTATACTTCATAGGCTGGAATTCCAATGGTACCAAAGGCAGTCCAAACCATATTGCAATAGCAGAGGAGCTTTCAAATGGGAATCCCCAGATATGGACCCAAGGGCAGGGAAAGTACAGTAGTCATTGGCTTCCTAGCTTTGACGATATGCAGGAAAAGGTAGAATTTGATATGGATATCAGTTTCAACAAGGGGTATAAAGTGGTTGCTAATGGAAAATTGACCGGTATTAAGGAAATGAATGGGGTAAGCAAGTGGTCTTTTGATATGGATAACCCCATGAGCAGCTATTTGTTGGCTTTCGCCATTGGGAATTATAAAGAAAAACAGATTTTATCCAATAAGGGAGTGCCCATTGGTCTATACTATTACCAAGGAGACAGTTTGTTGGTGGAACCTACGTACAGGTATACCCAAGAAATTTTCGAATTTCTGGAACAGGAAATCGGTGTTGCCTATCCATGGCAACATTACAATCAAATACCGGTCAGGGATTTTTTGTATGCGGGCATGGAAAATACCGGAACCACCATTTTCTCCGATCGCTACGTTATAGATTCCGTAGCCTTTAAGGATAGGAACTACGTAATGGTCAATGCTCATGAAATGGCGCATCAATGGTTTGGAAACCTGGTTACGGAGATAGATGGTAAGAGCCATTGGTTACATGAGGGGTTTGCTACCTATTATGCACTACTGGCACAGAAAGAAGTTTTTGGCAAAAACCATTACTAT
This sequence comes from Arenibacter sp., assembly GCA_041582955.1. Classification (GTDB taxonomy): domain Bacteria; phylum Bacteroidota; class Bacteroidia; order Flavobacteriales; family Flavobacteriaceae; genus Arenibacter. The sequence goes on along the minus strand of JBFHGV010000399.1, from coordinate 410 downwards.
TGGGAACTATATGAATCAGCCTTGCAACTCCATAAGATGACCCGTGAAAATAGGGGAGAGGCCCTTACTAATCCAAAAGCTAGCAGCCTAACCTTCTATGAAAAGGGGGCTTGGGCATTACATAGCCTTCGGGAACTTTTGGGCGAGGACATCTTTAGGCAAGGGATCAAAGAATATCTAAATGAATATAAGTTTAGGAATGCCAGTATTGATGATTTTCTTGTAGTAATGGAAAGGGTAAGCCAGATAGATCTATCAGGTTTTAGGGAACTATGGTTGCAGCGCCCTGACTTTCCTTTTACTGAAGCCAAAAAGAGCTTGGCAGAGGGATGCGAGGATTTAGATAGTTTTTTAAGTTTACAAAAAGAATTGACTACTAGTAGCGAGGATAACGAAACTATTATTAAACG
>JBFHGV010000398.1:0-4185 GCA_041582955.1 Arenibacter sp. | reverse complement strand
GATAGTTCTTAAAAATCGGGTGTACCTTATATGGATATTTTATGGCATAAAGATCGGAACTGTTCAAAGTGTCCTTATGTGCACCCCACTGAATTAAATCACCTTCAATACTCCTACAGGCGCTACCTGATCCCAATCGTGCCAAAAAGGAGGCTTTCCTTTTATAAAAATCGGGGTCCATTTCTGGGTTCAACTCCCTTTCAAGTTCCATTAGACACAGCGCTAGGGCAGACATGCCACTGGCCGAGGAAGCAATGCCGCTGCTATGAGGAAAGGAATTGGAAGTTTCTATGGTAAAATGATAGTCTTTTAAAAAGGGCAAATAAGGTTCAGTTCGTTTAAAAAAGGTGCTTATTTTAGGTTTAAATTCCGCCTTTGGCCTGCCCTCAAAAAGCAGGTCAAAGGAAAAGTCGGCACCTTTGACTTTTAGTTTCCTATAACTTACCGTTGTTGTGGTGGCACAGGTGTCCAGTGTAAAACTAATGGATGGGTTGGCAGGGATCTGGTTTTCTTTTTTACCCCAGTATTTTACCAAGGCAATATTGCTAGGCGATCTATATGTAACTTTTCCTTCTGTCTTGTGTATGGCATAGGAGGAAGGAATAAAGTCTTTTTCGGTCATAATGGAAACAATTTGTGCAAAGATAGTTTTTAAGGTCTTTTGCTGTAGACCCTCTTAAAATAAATTGTTAATTTAGAGCTTTAACAACCAACTTTTGAAAAAGCAACTTACCTATATCGCAATATCCGTGGCAGTATGTCTTACAATTGGGTTTTTATCCAGTTTTGCAACGCAATCATCGGTAAACGATTGGTATGTAGGTCTCAACAAACCCAGTTTTAATCCCCCCAATTGGATTTTTGCCCCGGTATGGACCATTCTTTATGTTATGATGGGTATTGCTGCTGGGATCGTATGGGCCAAGGGTTTTTACCATATCTGGGTAAAAACGGCTCTGTATCATTTTGGGATTCAGTTGTTGTTCAATGCCCTATGGAGTATAGTCTTTTTTGGTTTTAAAAACCCCTTTGCCGCACTTTTGGTAATCCTTACGCTATTGGTGTTGTTGATTTTTACCATAAAATGGTTTAAGGTCGTAAGTAAAACGGCCGCCTATCTCTTACTGCCCTATCTTTTGTGGGTGTGCTTTGCTACCGCCTTGAATTACAAAATATGGGAGTTAAACTGATTGTTTTGCCTTGGCATGACCAGAAGAATTTAGATGCCTTGCTTTTTTGAGAGTTGCACAACAGTGGCTAGCACTATAAGAAACAATATGGGTGGCTGCCGAGGCTATTTCCCCGATTACCTTAAACTATACCAAAACCAATGTGATGGGGGTAATATGGGAAATGTGTTATCAATACATTTCAGCTAGCTCCAGTAACTTTTTTACCGTTCTGTGATTTCTGGTAGTGGCCGCCAGCTGCAGTTTTTTTTCGAAAAAATTATTGTTGCATTTGGCCTTCCCGTAACCAAGGTCGCAACTTAGGTAAACGCAGTTTTCCGTAATCATAAAATGTTCATTAGGGAATTGCTGTTGTTGTATTTGTAGAGCCAGTTCCTTTGCCGGCGGTTCCATAAACATTACGTAATAGCACTTTTTTGACTCCGATTCTATCAATTTTTCAAAACCACTTTTATTAAAAATATCTTCTAATTCCATTGGGGTTTTTACTAGTACCTGTACCTCATGGCCAAAAGTGTGCTGAATGCCTTTCTTAATGCTTTTTGACAGGGTCCTTAAAGAGGATTCACGGCTCTTTAATACTATATTTCCACTTTGTATATAGGTCTTTACCGCAGTGTAGCCCATACCTAACAACATTTCTTTTAACTGCGTCATTTTTATGGCTTTTTGGCCCCCCACGTTAATCCCCCTCAACAAAACAATATAGGTTTTCATCTTTGCTCTTTTTGGTACTGCTCCATAAAAATAGCAAATTACCACACTAACCTTTGAAAGTAATTATTATTGGTTCCCACAAGGGGAATTGTTACCGTTCTACCCAAAGAAGAATGCTGATGCATTTCTCCACGGAGGGTATTTTTTAAGTTTTTGATAAAATGCAGCGAGAGTATGTGTTGATTTTTTAATATTAGTAACCTTATTTTGTTATCTTGATATCGTTTTTAATTTTGTGTCTCTCCACTATGGAAAAATATATACTTGCATTGGACCAAGGTACCACCAGTTCACGGTCAGTCGTTTTTGATAAAAAGGGCAATATCATTTCGGTTTCCCAGAAAGAATTTACACAGTATTTTCCCAAACCGGGTTGGGTAGAACACGACCCTCTTGAAATTTGGTCTACCCAGGCTGGAACGGCTGCCGAGGCAACCACCAAGAAGGGTATTTATGGGGCCGATATTGCAGCTATTGGAATCACTAACCAAAGGGAAACTGTAGTGGTTTGGGATAAAAACACGGGGAAACCGGTTTATAATGCCATTGTTTGGCAAGACAAAAGAACTTCAGCCTATTGTGACGAACTAAAAAAGCAGGGCAAATCCAAGCTGATTAGGGAGAAAACAGGATTGGTCATCGATTCGTATTTTTCCGGAACCAAGGTGAAGTGGATTTTGGACAATGTTGAGGGAGCCCGTGACAAAGCGGAGGCGGGAGATTTAATTATGGGGACTATAGATTCTTGGTTGATCTGGAATATGACCAAAGGGGAGCTCCATATTACAGATGTAACCAATGCCAGTAGAACCTTACTCTTCAATATTAATACCTTGGAGTGGGATGATGAACTCCTGTCCCTTTTTACCATTCCCAGAAGTATGCTGCCCCAAGTTAAACAGTCCAGTGAAGTCTATGGCCATACCAATCCCAATTTCTTTGCCAGTAAAATACCAATAGCCGGGATAGCTGGAGATCAACAAGCGGCTCTTTTTGGTCAAATGTGTACTAAACCCGGAATGGTAAAAAACACCTATGGCACTGGTTGTTTTATGTTGATGAACATTGGGGAAAAGCCTATTGTTTCAGAAAATAACCTGTTGACCACCATAGCTTGGAAAATTAATGGTAAGACCCAATATGCCCTGGAAGGAAGTATTTTTATTGCCGGGGCAGTAGTGCAATGGTTAAGGGATAGTTTAATGATCATTAAAAAATCCGAGGAGGTAGAAAAACTAGCCGGTTCTGTTAGTAGTTCAGACGGGGTGTATTTTGTCCCGGCATTTGCCGGTCTGGGGGCTCCCTATTGGAACCAGCATGCCCAGGGAAGTATTTTTGGGCTAACCCGGGGCAGTACCGATGCCCATATTGCTAGGGCCGCTTTGGAGGCTATAGCCTTTCAGACCATGGATGTGCTCAAGGCCATGGAGGCAGATTCCAAGATCTCCATCAAAGAATTAAGGGTAGACGGTGGTGCTACAATAAATAATTTGCTAATGCAATTTCAGGCCGATGTCCTGAATACGGTCACAGTTCGTCCCAAGGTAGTGGAAACTACGGTGATGGGAGCAGCCTATCTTGCTGGATTGGCAGTGGGATTCTGGGAAGATCTTGAAGAAATTCAGGAAATATGGCAGAGTGATGTAAGTTTTGAGCCTACCACGGAAAGAGCTGAAATAGAGCAAAATATAAAAGGCTGGTACCGGGCAATAGATGCTGTGGAATACTGGTCCAAACTTAACGCTTAAACAATAAACCAACTAAGTATGACTCCATTTATTGCTGAAATCATCGGCACATTTTTTCTGATCCTTTTGGGGGGCGGGGTAGTGGCCAATGTAATTCTAGAAAAGACCAAATCCAACGATCAGGGCTGGATGGTAATTACCACGGCCTGGGGACTTGCGGTTTACGTGGGGGTAGCGGTGGCCGCACCATATAGTGGTGCCCATCTTAATCCCGCCGTGAGCATTGGGCTCGCCGTGGCAGAAAAGTTTAGCTGGGCCTTGGTGCCCACTTATATATTGGCTCAGTTCATTGGGGCCATGTTGGGTGCTTTGATCGTTTGGCTCGTCTACAAGGACTATTTTGAAGCCACCCCGAATAAGGAGTTAAAAAGGGCCGTTTTTTGTACTTCCCCGGCCATAAGAAATCTATCGTCCAATTTTTTCAGTGAGGTGGTAGGAACTTTTACCTTGGTCTTTGTAGTGCTTTATTTTACCGATGCAACCATAACCGATACAAAAACGGTTATCGGCCTAGGCTCACTTGGGGCACT
>JBFHGV010000397.1:0-4195 GCA_041582955.1 Arenibacter sp. | reverse complement strand
GAAATATGTCTATTTGGCCAATTTAATACGTAAGGCCCGCTAATTGAATGGACCAGGGCAATGAATTGAGCGCAGTGTCCAAAACATTTTTATTGTAGGTTTTTGGCCATTTCTACATTATTTGCTTAGGGTAATTGTCTTGTCCCCTTTACCAATAATAATCTTATCGGCCACATCCAAGAAGAGTCCGGTTTCTACGATGCCCGGGATTTGTTTTAATTTTCGTTCCAAAACCGATAGATTGGAAACATTTAGAATATTGAGGTCTAGAATGTAATTGCCTTCATCGGTGATGTAGTTTTCGCCCTTTTGTAGTCGTAATTTTGGTTGAAGGGCCATTTTATGTAGCAATCGTGCTATGTTTGCGGTTGCAAATGGAATGGTTTCTATGGGAAGTTTAAACGCTCCCAGACGTTTTACCTCTTTTGTAGAGTCGGCAATGATAATAACCAAATTGGAATTATGTGCCAATACCTTTTCCCTTAGTAAGGCACCACCACCTCCTTTAATAAGTTGCATATAGGGGTCAAATTCATCTGTACCATCAATATAGATATCCATACGGTCTATTTTATCCAGTGTAGTTAGCGGTATCCCCATTTCAATGGCCAGTTTTTTTGTGTTTTCGGATGAGGGTACTCCAATGATCTCAAGGCCGTTTAGTACAAGTTGTTCCAATTCTTTAAGCATGTAATATGCCGTGGATCCCGTGCCCAATCCTACCGTCATACCGTTATTAACGTATTTAATGGCCTCCCTGGCAGCTAATTGTTTTTCTAGATTTAGGCTCATTGGGTCTATTTCTTTTATTGGATAATAATTCTGAGGTACTTATTTTTTTAAGTGCTTCATGCAATGTGCAACTTCTTTGGAACCTTGGTTGTTGGTTTTTTCCAATTGATCTATGATTTGAGAGTGGTCTTGTGGTCTGGTTTGTGAAAGCTTATAGGTGGCCTGAATTTCAGTAATATCTATTTGAAAGCCTACTACCCCATTAACTTGTTTCATAGTAGCCTCTGAGAGGTTATCTATGGAAACAGGCTGTTCGGAGGTTTTTTCATATTTATCCACCAATTTATGAAGAGACTCCAAGACAGCAGCCTTGTCCAATATTTTTATTTTCCCGTAGACGTGAACGGCAATATAGTTCCAAGTGGGCACCTCCTCTTCCTTGTACCATGAGGAGGAGATATAGCTATGGGGGCCGTTAAATATAGCTAGTACTTCTTCACCCTCTTTAAAGTATTGCCATTGTGGATTGGCCTTTGCGATATGGCCAACTAAAATGTCCTTACCTAGGGGGGCTACATCCAGTTCCAAAGGGATATGTGTAGCCCATGGCCTGCCATTGGTTTGGTTCACCAATATTCCAAAGGCATTTTTAGAGATGAATTCCTTTAATTCCTCTATGTTCTCATTTTTGTAATGATCCGGGGTGTACATAGAACTAAATTAATATGAAATGGACATCAGCACTGGTAAGTGATCAGAAATATGTTTATTGTTCGGTATTCTATCATCAATGTGTTTGTAGGACAACACCTCAACATCTTTAATAAAGATGTAGTCTATTCTATTTTTCATAATTCGTCCCTGATCAAATCCATTGAAGGTCCCAACCGGGCCATAAAACGGTTTTTGGGTTATTTCCTTGGCATCGGTCAAATTCCTTTTTAGATATTGAATAGGTTCGGTTTCGGGAGTTAAGTTTAAATCGCCCATCAATATTACTGGCAAATTAGCGGTATTTGTTTCACGGATCCTTTTATATATGAGTTGAGCAGCGTTGACCCTTGCTTGCATTCCCCTATGGTCAAAATGAGTGTTAAAGACCCATATTTTCTTTTTGGACGCTCTGTCTTCCAAAAGGGCATAGGTACAAATTCTCTCCAAGGAGGCATCCCAACCAACCGATACTTTTTCCGGTGTTTCCGATAACCAAAAGGTATTGGATTTAAGTACCTTGAATTTTTTGGTATTATAGAAAATTGCCGAATACTCTCCTTTTTCCTTGGCATCGTCCCGACCAACTCCCACATAAGCATGGTCTGTTAGGGCTTTGTTTAAGTAGTCAACCTGATGGTGTAAACCTTCTTGAATGCCAACTATGTCCGAATCATAATGCTGGATTAATTTGGCAACATAGGACTTGCGGTCGTTCCAATTATTAATTGTATCACTAGTATTGTCATATTTTATGTTAAAACTAACAACATTAGTGGTTTGGGACCAGCTGGTTTCCGTTGTGGCAAGAAGGCCTAAACCTATGAGAATGGCGGTGTAAAAACTTTTCATTGAATATTTATTCATTATTAAAGAATAAATATCCTGATTTTTTTTATAACCTATACATTTTTGGTAGATTATATCATTATCAGGCCATTATAAATAGGGGGGGACATCCTACGATTCTTTTTGTGATCTGTTATTCCTGTTCCCATTTCTGTTTCGATTGTTGTTTCTGCTTCCTCTGTATTTAGATTGTCCTGTTCTTTGTTTGTGCCTGTTCTGTGGTTGTTTCTTTTCTTCCAAAGGCAGGGCTTCCGATCCGTCATCTTCAAAAGGGTGGTCCTTAATAACGGGTACCTGTTGGCTTATCAATTTTTGAATATCTTTTAAATATGGCCTTTCTTCCACATCGCAAAAGGATAGGGCAATACCACTGGCACTGGCCCTTCCTGTTCTACCTATACGGTGTACATAGGTTTCTGGTACATTGGGAAGGTCATAATTTATCACCAATGAGAGTTCTTCTACATCTATGCCCCTAGCAGCGATATCGGTGGCAATAAGCACCTTTAAGTCACCATCCTTAAACTCTCCCAAGGCTTTTTGTCTTGCATTTTGGGATTTGTTGCCGTGAATGGCATCGGCCTTAATATCGGCCTTGGCCAATTGTTTCACAATTTTATTGGCCCCGTGCTTGGTTCGGGAAAAAACAAGGACGGAATCGTTTGGATCTTTTTCCAGTAAGTGGATCAGTAATTGGGGCTTGTTTTTTTTGCTAACAAAATAAACGCCCTGTTCTACCTTTTCGGCAGTAGCCTGTTGGGGTTTAATGGTTACCCGTTCAAAATCGCCTAGGATTTTTTTGGATAGTTCCACAATGGCCGGTGGCATGGTAGCCGAAAAGAATAGGGATTGCCTGTTGCTGGGCAATTTGGCAATTATTTTTTTTATATCATGAATAAAGCCCATGTCCAACATCTGGTCAGCTTCATCCAATACGGCATATTTAATATCCTTGAGGGAGATAAACCCTTGGTTCATCAGGTCTAATAAACGGCCTGGGGTGGCAATAAGCACATCGACTCCTTTTTTTAGGGCGTCGGTTTGTCTTCCTTGTTTGATACCTCCAAAAATAACGGTGTTTTTGATTCCTGTGAATCGGGAATAGGAGGTGAAATTCTCCCCTATCTGTATGGCCAACTCCCTTGTGGGCGTAACGACCAAAGTTCTAATTTTTCGCCGTCCCGTATCGGCTTCCCGGTCCATTACCAATTGCTGGATTATGGGGATCGAAAAAGCTGCTGTTTTACCGGTTCCGGTTTGGGCACAGCCCAATAAGTCTGTTCCGCGAAGTAAAATGGGAATGGATTGTTCTTGAATGGGTGTTGGATTTGTATAGCCTTCTGCCTTTAGGGCTTTTAGGATAGGTTCTATAATACCTAAGTCTTTGAATGTCATGTAATGTATAAAATAAGGCACAAAGGTAGGGCATTAGTTTGGATAAACCCCATAAATCCATGAATACGCCCTATAATCCTGAGGTAGCGGCCTCTGCGCAGCGCTCCCCGTCCATGGCGGCCGACACAATACCGCCCGCATAGCCTCCTCCTTCTCCACACGGAAAAAGACCTTGAATTTCAGGATGTTCCAGGTTTTCCTTTCTAGGAATGTTCACCGGGGCTGAGGTTCGTGATTCTACACCTACCACATTGGCCTCGGAAGTATAGTATCCTCTCATCTTTTCACCAAAAGCAGTAAAACCTGAACGCAGCCTGCTCCCGATCAATTTGGGCAATAGCGAATGCAAAGGAGCCGATTTTAGTCCGGGTTGATAGGAGCTGGGGTTAAGGTCATTGGAGAGTTTTCCTTCTACAAAATCTGTAAGGCGCTGTGCAGGGGCTACCTGTGAACGGCCACCTGAGGTAAAGGCCAATCGCTCCAGATCTTTTTGATATTCCAATCCCTT
>JBFHGV010000396.1:0-4203 GCA_041582955.1 Arenibacter sp. | reverse complement strand
CTACTTCCTCAATTTTCTGGCGTACAATTTTAAAATTGTTTTTGTAACGTTTTTGTTTTTTCGGGTTTTTTGTGGTGATGTCCGCCTCGCATAAGGTCATTAGATCTTCCACGTAGTCGCCCGCATCAAAAATAAGTCTTCTCACGGCGGAATCGGTTACAAAGTCTTCCGAAAGTACAATGGGTCTAGAGCTCATAAGTACCATTTTTTGTACAAATTTCATTTTGTCGTTTAATGGCAATCTCAGGCGTTTAAATAGTTTATAGACCATTTTTGCTCCTACAAATTCGTGGGCATGGAAGGTCCACCCAATTTTTTTATCAAACTTTTTGGTCGGGGCCTTACCTATATCGTGCAATAATGCGGCCCATCTTAGCCATACGTTATCTGTATTTTTGGCAATATTATCTACCACTTCCAAGGTATGCCAAAAATTGTCCTTATGCCGTTGTCCCTCAATTTCCTCAATACCTTCCAAAGCCACCAATTCTGGCATAATAAAGGAAAGAAGTCCTGTTTGGTGGAGTAGGGAGAAGCCTAGTGATGGCTCTTTGCTGGCCAAAATCTTGTGCAATTCATCTACGATGCGTTCGTTGGAAATAATCTTTATCCTTTCCTTATTGTCGCTAATTGCCTGCAGGGACTCTGGATGTATAATAAAGTTGAGTTGTGTAGCAAATCGTATGGCACGCATCATGCGCAGGGGATCGTCCGAATAGGTCAAATCAGGGTCCAATGGCGTTCTGATCAATTGTCTTTTTAGATCTCCAATTCCATCAAAAGGATCCAAAAGTTGTCCGTAATCCCTGCTGTTAAGTGAAATGGCCAGGGCATTGATAGTAAAGTCACGCCGCTTTTGGTCATCTTCCAAGCTTCCATTTTCAACTACAGGTTTTCTGCTGTCCCTGTGGTAGCTTTCCTTTCTGGCACCAACAAATTCAATCTCTATTTCCTTGAATTTGATCATGGCCGTGCCAAAATTCTTAAAGACACTAACTTCTGAACTTCCGGGTAATTTCTTGGCTACCAATTTGGCCAATTCTATGCCACTGCCAATGGCAACGATATCTATGTCCTTGGGTGTGCCTCTTTTTAAAAGATAGTCCCTTACAAAACCGCCGATAACGTAGGAATCTACGGATAGTTCCTTGGCGGCATCTGAAATAGTTGAAAATATAGGGTCCTTTAAAGCTTCTTCGTGGTTTTTTGCTATCATTTCTTATTCTCGGATCACTTTTACGGTACCATCATTACCGAGCATAATAATGGATGAGGGGGTACTTTTAATTTTATCGCGGTCCAAATTTACTATATAGTCCACACCTTTTAAAATCTCACTTGGTATTTCTTTGTAAGCCATGGGAGTTGGTTGCCCTGCTAAATTAGCTGAAGTGGAAACGATAGGCTTTTTAAACTTTTTTATGAGGTACTGGCAAAATTTGTCAGAAGCTACCCTAATGGCCAGGGTATTGTCAGCTGCTATGAGGTTTTCTGCAATCCCTTTAGGGGATTCGTAAACAATAGTAGTGGGTTTGGTGGCCAGGTCCATGATGTCGTACGCAAGTTCAGGTACCTTTTCCACATGCTGTTCCAACATAAAATCATTGGCCACCAGGCATATCATGGTTTTGGTATTGGATCTTTTTTTGAGTGTGTATATTTTATTCACCGCTTTTGCATTGGTGGCGTCGCAACCTATACCCCAAACGGTATCCGTTGGGTACAAAATAAGACCTCCCTGGGAGAGAATATCACAACATTGGTTTACCTCAGTAAGAATATCGTTCATAATTAGTATTTATTTTAAACTTCTTAATCGCTTTAGTTCCTTGTATCTGGAATACACTCCCAGTGCATTTAGATAACAAATGATTATTCCTTTTTTTCCGTCAAGAAATCCGAAACGAATAAAATAATGATTGAAAAACTTGTAGAACGGCCTAAATATGAAGTGGTACATATTGGGGGAATAGTCTTTTTTTAATTCCTCCACGGCCTTCATTTGTCCATATTTGATCATTTTTGACTTGTAATCTTCATAGTTCTTGTAGGAGTAATGAATCATTTTGTTTTTAAGCACATCAGATTTACCTTCTACTGCCAAGGTTTCGTGAACTATCCTATCTTGGGTAAAATGTACTTTACTCTTTTTAAATAATCTGTAGTTTTTATCGCTTTGCCATCCGCTAAAACGCAACACTTCTTTTTTGAACATAAAAGTCCTATAAAAGTAATAGGCATTGGCTGTGGACTCTTTAGTGTTTACTGTGTAGAGGATTTCGTTTCTTAAGGCGTCCGGTACCCGTTCATCGGCATCTAAAAATAAGATCCATTCATTACTGGCCTGTTCCAGTGCAAAAGATTTTTGATCGGTATAATTAACAAAGGGTCTTTGGATCAACTTAACATTGGGGTGGGCCTTTATTTTTTCTACCGTACCATCGGTACTAAAGCTGTCCACTACTATAATTTCATCAACAAACTTTATATTCTCCAACACGGCATTGATATGTATGTCCTCGTTGTAGGTAATCAATATACCTGTAATCTTGTTGGTTTTGGGGCCTACAAAGGGATTTTTTACCGGCTTCCCGAACATTGAGTGTATTTTTAACCTTCTGCCAAGAGATAATTTTCTTCTCTCCGGTACACCATGCAGCGCTATATATTTTTTTACGGTATCCACCATTCTCCAGGCCGATCTTCCGTCCTGATATGGGTGAAATTGCATATTTATAAAGGTTCTTTCAGGGGCGTATTGGTCCAACTCAAAGTTGTCCAATACCTTTTGGGTAAGTCCGGTGTACGAATTTGAATTGTCCCATAATACCTTATCGGATATATTTTTATAGGATATTACGGGTTTGTCCAAGAGTATAAATTCATAGATAACAGAGGAGGTGTCGCTGATCAGCATGTCTGCCTGTAGTAAGGATTTTATGATGTTTTTGTCCTCCTTAAATACTATATTGGGAGTGTCTTTGGCCAGCTCCCTGTAGGCTTTTATCCACTTCGGGTCCATTAGATCATGAAGTTTTATAAAAACTAAATACCCAGTGTTTTCCGCTAGCTTTTTTATTTCCTTTATCAAAAAGGGTGCCGAGGTAAGACTAGGGGAGAAGGTAGGTGCGTACAGAACAATTTTATCCGTATTAAATAATTCCAGCAAGGCCTTCTTTTCAAAGTCGTATTTGTTTTTTTCTGTGCTGTAGACATCCAGTTTTGGCCATCCGGTTTCTATGACCTCAAAATTTTTATGTATTTTTTTTAATGAATTGAATGTATTGGTAAAATACGGGCCTTGGGTAAGATAGAGGTCAAAGTAATGGCGGATACGGAAATGACCTTTTTTTTCGCCTGCCAAACCATGGAAGACCTGCACCTTCAAACCCCTTAAATAGTGAGGTACCTCATTTCCGGGAACAAATATGGCATCGCTTTTAAACAGTTGTAAATCCAATATACTTAGAGTGTACGGCTCATTTTTGAAGGGGAAATTGTCCAATAGCTTTTCAGAAATATACCACAGAAAGTCGTGCTCTTGTTCCTGTAGAATGTCCCTTATAGGGCCTAATATTCCAAAGGCATAGGCATTTTGACAGAACAGAATTACTTTCATTTCTGGAACATGTTATTGGCATTTTCCAAATCTTCCTTAAAGTCGACTTCCATACAGTCGTACTCGGAAATGTCTACGGCACTAATTTTTAGTCCGTCTTTTTTTATGGCTAGCTCCAAGCCCTTTTCAAAATAATCATTGTCATCACATTCTTCCAATCTATTAATAAAATGCTTTATGTCCTTAGCGGCAATAAAATTAATACCTACGGCCTCTCCCAAGCCATTTTTTACAGTCTTGGACAATTGGTCTATATAACCGTTTTGCAGGGTATATTTTACCTCTTCTTCTGCCACTTTGCTTGTGTTTACCGCTACAAAGGATTCCTTCTTATCTATATAGGGTTTTAATACGGACAAGAGTCCTACGTCAAAGACTACATCGCCATTTAACCATAAAACGGATTTATCCCTGTTTTTTTTCAATGCTTTTAAAAGACTTTTAGAGGTATTGGTCTGGTCAAAAAACGGATTGTAGATATAGGTGAGCTCTGGGAAGCGTTCCATTATTAAGTTCTTTTTAAAACCTACTACCACACTAATATCGTCTATGTTAAACTTTTTATCTAGGTTGTTGACCTGCAT
>JBFHGV010000395.1:0-4209 GCA_041582955.1 Arenibacter sp. | reverse complement strand
TTCTTCCATTTTCAATATAGGAAACCATTAATCTGGTCAGGTCACTTTCTATTTCATGGAACTGACCGTATAGATTACGCTCTTCTTTGGGATCCTTACTTAGGTCATACAATTGAAATTTTGGCAGATCGGCAATCTTTTTGGAATTTGGTTTTGGGGCGCTCCAACCGCCGGAGCCCGGGCAGAAAATCATTTTCCATTTCCCCTTCCTTATAGCAAAACTCCCATTTATAGAGTGGTGTACCGTTGCTTCCCGCTTATATTCCTCAGTCTTGGAATTCGTCAATAATGGCAAAAAGGAAAAACTGTCTTCCCCTTCGTCATCGGCTAGTTCAACATCTACTATATCTGCGCAGGTAGCAAGGAGGTCGGTGGTGCATATGGTCCTGTCCGATTGGCTACCCCCCTTTATCTTGGCCGGCCATTTTACCATGAACGGAACCCTATGCCCCCCTTCAAATATATCGGCCTTGTGTCCTCTATAAATGCCATTGGGGTTATGGCCCTTGGACTTCATATCGGCAATATTGGCAGCTGGGGAGCAACCGTTGTCACTGGTAAAGATTATCATGGTATTTTCTTCTATCCCTGCTTCTTTAATAACGGCCAGCAACTGTCCCATATAATCATCTATCATCATCATAAAATCGCCATAGGGGTTTAAATTGCTTTTCCCCTGCCATTCTTCCGTTGGGAGAATAGGGGTATGTGGGGACGGCAAGGGCAGATAAAGGAAAAAGGGTGATTTGCCCTTGGCCTTTTCTTTTATATAACCAAAGGATTTCCTAAAGAAGTTGGGCGTTACATCATCAAAAACAAAATCATCGGCTGTAGGGCCTTTTCGCCACCAACCGTATTTATCCTTACTTTCGGTAACCGTATCCGGTACCATGGTAGGCATTTCGTTTTCCACATATACATAGGGTGCCATATCCAAGGACCCACAATGCCCGTAGGAATATTTAAAACCAAGGGTTTTAGGCGAATTCTTGACTTTTTTGGAAAAATCTATATTATCAAAATCCTTTGCATCCCAACCTTCGCCAGATTCTTTGCTCGGATCCTTAAGGGCCCAATCCCATCCCAAATGCCATTTTCCTATAAATGCTGTTTCATAGCCTTCCTTTTTAAGCAAGGAGGCTACAGTTGTCCTGTTCTTAGGAATTAAGGCTCTGGATTTACCGGTAAGCACAGAACTTTTTAATGGACTCCTCCAATTATATCTTCCGGTAATAATTCCATATCGGGTAGGCGTACAGACCGCAGAAGAGGTATGGGCATCCGTAAATATCATTCCGGCTGCTCCCAAGGCATCCAAATTGGGCGTCTTTATTTTCCCATCCGGGTTGTATATGGAAATATCCCCGTAGCCCAGATCATCGGCCAAAACGTAAATAATATTAGGGCGTTTTTCCTTTACTTCAGCTTCTTTAAAACCAAATGAATACAGTCCGCCCACAATTAAAATGGCACTTAAAATATACGCATACCTACCCTTCATATTGCTATCCCTTTTATTTTTTGGTTATTACTGTAATTTGCTTTTCTTCTTGGTTCCTTACAACAACCAAGTTTAATTTTCCCTTCCAATTATAATTTTGATAAGATTTAATTAAATCTTCCACTGTATTAACCGCTTTACCTTCAGAGGCTATAATAACATCGCCAAGCTGAAGGGCTGAATTCCCAATGATACTTGGGGTCTCTAAAGACACCAACAGTACGCCTGCTGTTTTATTTAACCCGGAAGCCGACCTTTCGGCCATAGTGGTAATACTTTTTAACTCTGCTCCCAACCATTTAAATACAGTATCTTCCCCATTGTTCTTACCAAAAAACAAAGGGGGAATAGGGGGTGTTTTGGCTTTGGCCCTTAGGCCACTATTGGTTACACCAAAGCTATCCATTTCAAAATTCTTAAATCCGATCTTAAAGGCAGCCGAGCCTTTTTTAACCGTATAATCCCCAGCTTGCGCATCTACGAACATCACATCACCGGAAACACTATGTAAATCCACTCCTTTTTTCTGGGTCTGCAAAAGGGTTTCCTCATCGGGAAAGAGGTTATAATCCACTTCCTTGCCCCAATCCTGCAACCTAATATCCTTATGTTGGATGAATACTATATTATGCTTAAAAACGTCCCCACTATTCTTGAACCATACATGGGGATGAAAGCCATTGTTGATCATAATATTGTTTTCCACGGCACGAAAGAATCCTTCCCGCAATTTAATCCCTCCGTTCAAGCACAAATTGTTATAAATGTGATAATTGGAGGAACCATCATCCAGGTCAATATCCCAACCGTGGTCACAACGAAACCTATTGTTTCTTATTACCGTGGTATGTATGGCATCCCATTTTGGCATATCGGGATCATCAGCGACCATCTTTTCCAGCTCTCCCCTATTGGGGTGCCAGAATCTATCCCTGCCCCAAGAATTAAAAGCACCGTGATCTCCAGACTCCAAAACCGTACTAAATACATCATTGTATTCAATAATATGTCCTCCCCACGTACCATCTCCTATATTGATGCCGGCCCTGGGCACCTCATAAATACTGTTATGGCTTACCGTAATATCCATGGCCATGGCAATCTGCACCCCTGCCGTTTGTTTTTCTACCCTTCCTATGCGATAGATCAGGTTATTGTCAGCTATGGAGTTACTGGGGTATTTATTTGATTTTGGTCCGTGAACGGTGTCCATTTCCGCCAAGGGTACAAATTCCCCATATTGGAAGGCAGGTGATCTCACAGCTTCGGGACTACCTACAAAGCTAATACCAGATGCCCCACAGTCATGAATATGGTTATCCGCTATGGTTATCTCCCTATTAAAATTGCTGACCAAGATTGCATTTCCGCCCAAATTGGTGAGTTCACAATTCCGGACACTTACTTTTTGTGTGCCTTCAAGCAAAATGGCCGCCCCTCTATAAAGGGTCCAATCACTTCTTAGCAATGGCTCGTACGCTTCCATTATGGTACGCTGGGCATGCTCAAAACGAATGCCGCTTATTTCAACATCTTTGACTGGATTTTGCTCCGTTCCCACAACCTCCAATAAATGTTTTTGATTCACCCCTTCCAACAGGGCCGTTGCCATATCGGTATCGGGATTTGGCCAGTAGAACAATTTGTTATCGGTATCCAAGAACCATTCTCCTGGAGCGTCCAACTCTTCAAATACATTTTCCACCATACGGTACTTTGGGTGCATTTCTGAAGGACGATTGTTCTGGTGGCCACCAGACAAAATAAGATCTCCCATCTCATCAACTCCTGTAGCCACAAAATGAAATCCGCCCCATTCCCCGCGGTGCATGGCATGCACTATGGCCCCTACAGGGTTGGCCCAGGTTTTTACTCTTTCTGCAGAAATAGCATCTGCAGCGTGGCCCTGCCAGTGTCCGCCATCCTCATCATAATTGGGATAACGGGCCAAAATTTGCTGTTCCCCGTTTACAAAAAGTTGATCAAAATTGTAGCCCTCCGGCAACTGGGCCACCAAGATATTATCGTTAAATTTCTTCCATTTGGCCTGCAACACAAAAGACCCCTTTACCACTGTGTTCAAAGGTCCTTCCCCTAACAGTTTCAATGGCCCCAATCCCGGTTTAATCCTTATGGGGGTGTTTATCCTATGTTCGCCATCTGCCAGATGAATAGTAATATTATTTTTCTGCCCCTCATTTCTAAGATCGGCCAAGGTTTGGAATGCTTCCTCTATAGAGCCAAAAACCAGTTCTTTATCCTTATACTGCAAATCACTACTACCAGAGATAACATATATATCCGAAACCTTAGAGCTACAACCTATTAATAATAGGGCTCCCAATATGTTATAAAGTACTTTTTTCATTCTCAATGTTGCAGTTATCAATAGCCTATACAACCTATTCTTCCACCAAAAAATCCAACTCGGCAATGGCGGCTGTTTTACCATTTCCGGCAATTTCTTTGGATTCCACCCTTACATATCTAGTGTTCATCGCCTTGTGGAACATATGGGTCCTGGTCGTGGGGTCATTGATTAAATTCCCAAATCCAAAATCCTCTATTGGCGACCAATTTTTACCGTTGGAACTAGCAAAGACCGTCCCCGCTTCAATCATACCCTCGTAAGTTTCGGTTTGAGGGGTATAGGCAAAACCTGTAATGGCATATACCTTCCCTAGATCTATAGTTATAAAATGATTTTT